>JAGWPH010000299.1 GCA_028870615.1 Betaproteobacteria bacterium | reverse complement strand
TCCATCTGGTGCACCACCAGTCGGATTCTTGAGTTCAGGCTGTTGAAAAATACCAGCCCCACCATGGCCACCACCAACCCTGAAGCCGTTGCCAGCAAGGCTTCTGCGATCCCCGAGGTAATCTCGGTGGCAGCGTTCTGCCCTTCACCCAACACACTGAATGCATTGAACATCCCCAGAATTGTGCCGAACAGTCCCAGCAATGGCGCCAGCGTAATGATGGTGTCCAGCATCCATAACGAACGATCCAGCTTGGGAATTTCATGCATTACCGCCTCCTCCAGCGTGCCGTCCATGGATTCCCGATCCGATCGGATGGCGGGCAGTGCTTCTGCTGCTGCATCGATCAAGTTAAGATGCGGCAATTGAGGATGCTTTCGGGAAAACTCTGTCAGCCCTGTGTGACCCTCGCTTTGCCTGGACCGGAGCAGTCGAATCAATTGGTCCCCCGCTTCCAGCATGTTGGACAGGTAGCGGCTACGTTCGATGATGACGGTCAATGCCAGCGTTAATAACACCACCATCAGATAGAGCGTACCCCCGGATTCATTGGCGAGATCAATCAGGTGTGACAGGTTCATGGTGTCGGGGCTCAGGAATGTAACCGCCCGATTGTAAGCACGCCTTATTTCAGAACCATGACGTTTTTTTGACCCGCAGATGACGGAGCGCGGCCGGCTTTGAGGTCGGGGCCATCTGAAGCAGGGGCAGCGCCGGGTATCGCCATACCCGTCGATCGTGCCCTGGATGCGGTGATCAGGCTACCGGAAAAAATTATTACAAATATCGCAATCATTACAAACATTAGGCGTGATAACCTGAAGTTGCGTTTCTGACAACCCACGCCAGGGAGAACCTCGCAATGCAAAACTTATGTGCTGCCGAACGAGACGAGTGCCCAGGAAAATCCGGGCATCACACAAAAAATCAGGGCAAGGGGATCAACCGCGATGAAATGATCGCCGTTGCCGCTTGTTACCGGGCGCGCATTGCGTTGTAGCCGGCGTTCAGTTCCATCCGGTTTGACCCGGCCGTTATGTTTCGATGGTGGCAATCAAATTGCGTCTGATCAGGAGAAGCCAATGAAAGCAACTATTCAGTTCATCGGCACGGCCTTGGTCGCATTCATGATCGGACAACCTGCGTTCGCCCACAGGAACGAGCCCTCTCCGTCCGTGCCAGCCACAATTGCCGTGCCGGCGGGTTATGAAGTTGAGGTGAAGTTCCATGCTTCCGGAGTCCAAATTTACCGATGCCGGCCCTCGGCGCGGATCGCTGCCAGGTTTGATTGGACGTTTGTGGCGCCGGATGCAACGCTGTTTGACGGGGATGGGAAGGCCGTAGGGCGCCACTACGCAGGCCCAACATGGGAGGCGAGCGACGGCAGCAAGGTCGTCGGGAAGGAGGTGGCTCGAGTTGCGGCACCAAACGGCTCATCGCTTCCCTGGCTCCTCCTGACCGCGACGGTTGTACAGACTGGCGAAACGTTTAAACGGATCGGCTTCTTGCAGCGGCTGCATACAAATGGCGGCTCTGCCCCCACCCCGGTTTGCACGGCAGACACTGCCGATGTGGAAGTTCGCGTCCCGTACACCGCTGATTATTATTTTTACTCGTTGCGTTGAGCATGCGAACAGGAGGGCCTGGACGAGGGTGAGTTCATGAAATTGGTGAGCACCCGGATATGACGCTCTGGATTGACTTCAGGCCCCTGTGGCGATCAATCACAAGGATGTTTCAGGGGGCTGGAGCGGAGACGTCTGACCCTATGCAAACTGGTGCATTCTGGAAAGTCCGTCGTCCGTAAAACCGCAGGGCAAGGCGCGCATGGTGCGTTACTTCCATGACATAAGCTCCCACTCCAGGTCATCTTCCCTCATTCTGCTGCCCTTGCCTTCGATATAGTAGGTCCCGGCGCTCCTGCGCACCGCCCAACGACCGATCCCGGGAACCAGCCACAAGGTTTCCATTCGCTCGCTGAACAGGCGGTAGTAGAACTCGTAGCTTTGAAATCGGATGCGATTGGAAAATTTCAGGGCCTGGAATTTTCCTGCAGGCACTGTAATTTCCTCCCAGGCCAAAGCTTCCATGCTCAGTATCCAGTCATAGTCGTAATCTGGGACGCCGACGACCTGATAGCGCCTTCGATATTCGCCGGACCAACCTGCCTTCAACTGTTCTGGCCAAAGCGGAATGGCCGCTGTGAATAACTGCGGGGGTTCCCAGTGAGGATCCTGCAGTATCATGCCCCAAGGGTTTTGAATTTCGTCCATTAATATTCCGGCTTTACTGCTGGAGCGCCGTATACGGACCTGATCCCCCACAGCCACCACTGTCTCGGTCACCACGTCAACCACTTGCCCATTGAATACATTCCGCAGGGTATAAACCCACTCCTGCCCCGGTTTCGGGGAGCGCACGGGCAAGGGAGTGATAGGCCCCGGGAGAGGGGTGGTACGCGGGTCTGGCAACGGCATCACGCAAGCTGCAGGCGTGGCCGCCAGCAATAGCAGCAGGGATCTCCTGCGGAAATCAATTTCCGCTTTATCACGATTGAGGTCGCTGTTTTGCCGGGCGGTCATGTTTTGTTTCCCTAAATGGGGCTGCCCATCACCATCGTCCGATGTGCATGAACAGGGGTCTGCGGCGATCCGGTACCGCCTCTCGCCATTGGGCTCCCTGGTCGACAGCACCATGAGCGCGCTGTTTGATCAGGAAGCCCGGCGTCTTTTGATGCGAAGAAGGGTAGCAGTGATTCAAGCCCCCGTGAAGCCGGGAGCTTGATCACCAGACCCTTGATGCGGATGGGTTGGCAGTGCGCTTTCACCACCAGTTGGTATGGAGACATGCATTTCCCAACGGCAATGGCCGTCATGCACGTCTGATGGGCTGGTGACGCGTTTGGTTCATGGGGCAGAGAAAGGCCTGTTGCACTCGCGACGATGGAGGATTTTCGCAACCGATACCTTACTGCGTTGCGGGCAACTGATCAGGGGCGCCTTGAGGAACCATTATGCTTCGCGCGCTGCCAGCCAGTACAGGCAATGGCGCACCGGGACGACAAGGGGGCAACCAGGTTATTGGCCGGGCGCTCCGGATCGCATCTGCGCCGTGACAAAACCGCCTCATTTTGGGGAAGTTTTGCCGAAAACCAGCATTCCATGGGGCTGCATTTTCTGGGGGGCCGATCAGCCCGTTGGCTTTCAGGGCCTATTCCCGCGCAGCTGCCATGTCGTGGTTGTCCGCCACCGCCTGACGTATGTGCCCGGCTGGCGTGGTATGCATGATCCGGGTGTTGCGGGTGAGTTGGGAGCGCTGGGACTGTACCCGTCAGTCGCGCGGATTGAACGGCAGCTCACGCGCCATGGTTTCGTACAAGGTGCGGGCCTTGGGCGTGCTGGCAGGCGGCAACATCACCTGAATCTCGAGCAGTAAATCGCCTGGCGTGTCCCCTGGAAAGCCTTTGCCGCGGACCCGCAATTGACGACCGCTCTGGGTCCCCGCCGGAACGCGCACATTAATTTGCCCCTGCGGCAGGTCCACGGGAATGACTGCGCCCAGGGCGGCTTCCCACGGCGTGATGGGCAAGGTGATATGCAGATCCTGTCCGTCCGCGCGCAGCCGTGCGTGCGGCCTGAATTGCACTTCCAGCAGCAAATCGCCTGCCGGAAACCTGCCGGTCCCGGGGGACCCCAGCCCGGCCAGCCGGATGGTTTGACCGGCACGCAATCCCTTGGGGATCCTGACGTTGAGGGTGCGGGTTTCCATGGATACGCGCCCCTGCGCATCCTGTCTGGGCGAGCGCAAGGTGATCTGGCGCGAGGCACCGGTGAAAGCGTCTTCCAGGTCCAGCAGGACCTTGGCGTGGTGATCTTCGCCGCGCGATTCAAAACGGCGTCCCCGGCCGTCCGATGCGCCACCCATGCGCCCAAAGAGCTCGGAAAAGAAGTCGCTGAAATCCCCTGCTTCCGGGGCTGCCCCGCGCCGCCTGGAAAACTCGAAACCCGCATCCCAGTCCGGGGGGGGCCGAAAATCCTGGCCCGATTGATAGCCGCGGCCGACCTGGTCATAAGCCACGCGTTTTTCGGGATCCGAAAGAACGGCATAGGCTTCGTTGACCGCCTTCATGTTGGCTTCGGCTTCCGGTTCTTTCGAAACATCGGGATGGTACTTGCGTGCCATCTTGCGGAAGGCTTTTTTGATGTCTTCCGCAGTCGCGTCGCGTGCCACGCCGAGAGTGTCGTAATAATCCCTGAATTTCATGGGGTCCACATGGGGCCGAAAATGGAAATAACAAGATCTTGAACTAATGCAACCCGGCCCTCAGATAGGGTGCATGGGGTGCCATGCATTATGGCCCTGCAACGACCCAAAGGGAGAATATTATGATTTACAAGGCATTGTTTCCCCGCGATGTACTCGCGGAATTGGAGCGCCTGCAACGCGACATGCAGCAGGCCGATGGGTTTTCACCCAGCATTCGCGGCCTGGCGCGGGGTGGTTTTCCGGGACTGAATGTGGGCAACACGCCCAAATCCGTGGAGGTCTATGCCTTTGTTCCCGGCCTGGATCCCAATGCAATCGAAATTCAGCTGGAAAAAGGCGTGCTGACCATTGCAGGCGAACGCAAAAGCAACATGCCGGCCCGGGAAGACAAATCCACCGTGCATATTGACGAGCGCTTTGCGGGCAAGTTTCGGCGCGTCGTTGTCTTGCCGGACGATATCAATCCCGATGCAGTGGATGCCCAGTATCGCGATGGCGTGCTGCACATCAGTATCCAGCGCCACGAGGCCGCGTTGCCTCGCCGCATCACCATTCAGTAAGGAGAGATGGACATGACTGAGCAAGCAACCGTGGCCAAAGCCACAGAAACGCACCGCAGCGAGGGCGCCCTCATGCCGCCGGTGGATGTGATTGAGGATGCGTCGGGCATTACGCTCTACGCCGATCTCCCGGGTGTCCCCAAGGACAGGCTCTCACTCCAGGTGGAAGCCAATACCTTGACCATCGAGGGCGACTTGACGTTGAATGCTCCGGAGGGAATGGAAGCCGTTCACGCCGAAGTGGGGTTGCCGCGCTTCCGGCGCGTGTTCACCCTGTCCAGGGAACTGGACGGCGACAAGGTCAGCGCCGATTTTAACCATGGCGTCCTGAAGCTGCGGATACCCAAGACGGCCCACGCCCAGCCCCGCAAGATTGACATCCGGGTGAGTTGAAGACGGTGAAAATTGGGACCAGGCCTCAAATGTGTTTGAGGCCTGGTCCCCTTTCCCATTATTTCAATAGTTGTTGTACAATCAAACAATGGATCATCCCACTGCCGTCTTGCTTTTCGACGTCCTTGCTTCAGGGGTCCGGCTTGACGCGTTTCGATTGCTTGTCAGGAAAGAACCGGAAGGCATGGTGGCAGGCGACATCGCTGCGGTGCTGGATGTGCCGCCCACCAACCTCTCGTTCCACCTGAAGGCGTTGACGCAGGCCCGTCTGCTGACCGTGGAGCAGGAGGGCCGCTTTCAACGCTATCGCGCCAATATTCCGTTGATGCTGGACCTGATCGCTTACCTGACCGAGGAATGCTGTTCGGGGCGTCCCGAGCAATGCGCCAAATGAACCTCCTCTTTCTCTGTACCGGCAACTCCTGCCGTTCGATTCTTGCCGAAGCCATCTTCAACCATCTTGCCCCGGCGGGCTGGAAAGCCATGAGTGCGGGAAGCCATCCCACCGGACAGGTGCATCCGCGCTCCCTTGCGCTGCTGGCGCGTGAGGGACTGCCCACCCAGGGTCACTACAGCAAATCCTGGGACAACCTGCCGCAACCCCCCGACATCGTCATCACCGTCTGTGACAGTGCGGCGGGGGAGACCTGTCCCGCCTATCTTGGGCCGGCGCTGCGTGCCCATTGGGGAGTGGACGACCCGGCGAAGGCCACGGGCACCGATGAGGAAATCGGTGCCGCCTTCATGACCGCCTACCGCATTCTGCACGGTCGCATCGAAGCCTTTCTCGCATTGCCGCTCGACGCGCTGCAAAGTGATCCCAAGCGCCTGCAGGCAGCGCTGATTCAGATTGGAAATATGGAAACGGGTGGGCGGGAGTCGCACCATGAAAGCTAAAATCTATAACGTGCTGTTCATCTGCACCGGCAATTCCGCGCGCAGCATCATGGCGGAAGCCATCATGAATGATCTTGGAAAAGGCCGCTTCAAAGCCTACAGCGCGGGCAGTGATCCGCGCGGCACGGTGCATCCGATGACGCTGCAGGTCCTCACGAGCCAGGGCTACGATGTGGCGGGACTGCGCAGCAAAAGCTGGACGGCGTTTGCCGCATCCGATTCCCCCGCGATGGACTTTATCTTCACGGTGTGCGACCAGGCGGCTGGCGAGGTTTGCCCGGCATGGCCGGGACAGCCGGTCACGGCGCACTGGGGTTTTGCCGATCCCGCAGCGGTCGCCGGTGACCGGGAAAAGCAGCTCAAAGCCTTTACGCATGCGGAGTTTCAGATCACCAACCGGATCCGGTTGTTCATGAGTCTGCCCGTTGACAAGCTCGACCGCCTGTCCCTGCAAACCCGGCTCCGCGAAATGGGGGAGCAGCACCGATGAGCGTGTTCGAGCGCTACCTCAGCGTCTGGGTGTTTCTTTGCATTCTTGCCGGAATCGTTTTGGGACAGCTCCTGCCTGGCGTCTTTCAGACCATCGGTGGCATGGAGGTCGCCCGGGTCAACCTGCCCGTGGGGTTGCTGATCTGGGTCATGATCATCCCGATGCTGGTCAAGGTGGATTTCTCCGCACTGCATGAAGTGCGCCAGCACGTGCGCGGCATCGGTGTGACGCTGTTCGTCAACTGGCTGGTGAAGCCGTTCTCGATGGCCTTCCTGGGGTGGCTGTTCATCCGCCACTGGTTTGCGCCGTTGCTGCCCGCCGGTGAGATCGACAGCTACATTGCCGGGCTGATTTTATTGGCCGCAGCGCCCTGTACGGCGATGGTCTTTGTGTGGAGCCGCCTGTCCCGGGGCGATCCGCTGTTTACGCTGTCGCAGGTGGCGCTGAATGACACCATCATGGTGTTTGCCTTTGCGCCGCTGGTGGCCTTCCTGCTGGGAATCTCGGCCATCACGGTACCGTGGGCCACCTTGCTGACTTCCGTGGTGCTGTACATCGTGATTCCCGTCATCCTTGCACAACTCTGGCGCCGGTCATTGCTGGCGCGCGGCCTGTCAGCGTTTAACGCCGCCATGGTGCGGATCGGGCCGTGGTCCGTTAGCGCGCTTCTGGCGACCCTGGTGTTGTTGTTTGCCTTTCAGGGCGAAGCCATTTTGCGCCAGCCCCTGGTGATTGCGCTTCTGGCGGTACCCATCCTGATTCAGGTATTCTTCAACGCAGCCCTGGCTTATGGTCTCAACCGGATGCTGGGAGAAAAGCACAACATCGCCTGTCCTTCGGCACTGATCGGCGCCTCCAATTTTTTTGAGTTGGCTGTCGCGGCGGCCATCAGCCTGTTTGGATTCAATTCCGGTGCTGCCCTCGCCACCGTCGTGGGGGTGCTGATCGAAGTCCCGGCGATGTTGCTGGTGGTGCGCGTGGTCAATGCAAGCAAAGGTTGGTATGAACACGACGATAAAATCGGGGTCAGACCCCGGTCATCAAGACCTCAATAGCCTCTGTTTTTGCATCAGCCTCGATGAAGCGGCCTTGCGCCGGGCGCTGGAATCCGAGCTGGGTCAGCCCGGGTTGTTCGATCTTGTTCAGAAGCATTGCCCCCACCTGTTTTCTCCCCGCGCGGTGTTCGTGTCGCAGGATCATCTCGCGCGCATGAATCAGGTCGTGCAGGCGGTGACGGCGGTGGTGGCCCTGCCCGCGTATCAGGAAGTGGCGCTGTCGCGTGCGCCTGCGATCGCACGCCAGGGCGAAACGCAGTCGCACGGCGTGTTCTTTGGCTATGATTTTCATGTGACCGACCAGCATGTGGGGCTGATCGAAATCAATACCAATGCGGGCGGAGCCCTGCTCAATGCGGTGCTGGCAAGGGCGCAGCGCGCCTGTTGCCCCGAGATGACGCCCTTGATCTCGCCGGCCACCCAGGCCGATTTATTTGAAACGCGCATCCTCGCCATGTTCCGGGAGGAATGGCGCCTTGCCGGTGCGGTGCGACCGCTGAAAAGCATTGCGATCGTGGATGATGATCCCGCGCGGCAATTCCTCTATCCGGAATTTCTTCTGTTCCAGCAATACTTCCAGCGTCATGGGCTGGAGGCAACGGTTGCCGATCCAGCAGATCTTCAATTGCGCGATGGCCAGTTGTGGCATGGCGCAGCAGCAATCGACCTGGTCTACAACCGTTTGACGGATTTTTCTTTCGGGGCCCCATCGCATGCGGTGCTGCGCGAAGCATGGTTGAGTCGCGCCGCAGTGGTGACGCCCCATCCGCGCGCCCATGCGCTCTACGCCGACAAACGCAATCTGGCGTTGCTGACCGATGAAGCGTGTTTACGCAAATGGGGCGTGCCGCCGGCCACCCGCGATATTTTATTGGCCAGCATCCCGCCCACCGAGGTGGTGGATGCCGCACAGGCCGAGCGGTTGTGGCGTGAAAGGCGACACTTGTTTTTCAAGCCGGTCGCGGGTTTTGGCAGCCGTGCGGCCTATCGCGGCGACAAACTCACGCAGCGCGTATGGCAGGAGATTCTGGCTGGAGACTACGTGGCGCAACGGCTGGTGACCCCGGGAGAGCGGGTCATTACAGGGGAGACCCTGCTCAAATTCGATCTGCGCAACTATGTGTACGATGGCGCCGTGCAATGGGTGGCGGCACGCCTGTATCAGGGGCAGACCACCAATTTCCGCACACCGGGGGGCGGCTTTGCGCCGGTGTGGGAATGGAGCGGGGCGGGAGATTGCAATTTCCCCCTCAAAAAACATCCAGCGGGATCTTGAGATAGTGCACACCGTTGGCTTCCGCCGGAGGCCGATGCCCCGCGCGCATGTTGATCTGCACCGAGGGCAGGATCAGCGTGGGCATGCCCAGGGTGGCGTCGCGCGCGGTGCGCATTTCAACAAACGCCGTTTCGCCAATGCCCTCATGGATGTGAATATTTGCCGCGCGTTGTTCGGCCACCGTGCTGTGGGTCAGCACCGAACGTTCGCCGGGCAGGTAGTCGTGGCAAAGGTAAAGGCGGGTCTGTGCAGGCAAGTCCAGCACACGGCGGATTGAACGGTATAGCGTGACCGCATCGCCGCCGGGGAAGTCGCAGCGCGCGGTGCCGTAGTCGGGCGCGAACAGGGTGTCCCCCACAAATGCCGCGTCCCCCACCAGATAGGTCATGCACGCCAGGGTGTGCCCGGGCGTATGCAGGGCCCGTGCTTCAAGGCTGCCAATCAGAAAGGTCTCGCCGTCATCGAAGAGGTGGTCGAACTGGCTGCCATCCCGCCGGAAGGTTTCGCCGGCGTTAAAGAGCGCGCCAAAGACCTGCTGCACTTGCGTGACGTGACGGCCAATCGCCACCTTGCCGCCCAGATGCGCCGCCAGATAAGGTGCCGCGGACAGATGGTCGGCATGCACATGGGTTTCCAGAATCCATTGCACCGTTGCATCCAGCGCCCGTACCCGGGCCATCAACCGGTCTGCGTTGTCAGTGCGGGTGCGCCCCGAACTCGGGTCGTAGTCCAGCACGCTGTCGATCACGGCGCAGCGCCGTGTGGCCGGATCCAGCACGATATGACTGAGACTGGAGGTGGCCGTGTCGTACAGCGACTCGATCAGGGGACTGATCACGAGGGCTGACCCCAAAACCTTCCACTATTCAAATTTTGTTACGGGCGGTTTGGCCACGGGTTTGCCGGCGGCAACCCAGGCGTCGTAACCCCCGGCGATGGATTGAACATTCAGGTAGCCCATTTCCTGGAGGGAGACACAGGACAGGGCGGCGCGGCCGCTGGTCTTGCAGTACACCACCACGTTCAGGTCACGTGCAGCCAGGGCAGGGTTCGTGCTCAGCTTGAATTCCAGCATGCCGCGTGACATGTGCACCGCGCCGGGGATGTGCCCTGCGGCAAACTCGTCGCCTTCGCGCACATCAATCAACAGGTCGGCGTTGCGAATGGCCTGCTCGGCCTGTTCCACAGGGATTTCATGAATGCGGCCTTTGGCGGCCGCGACCAGATCGAGTGCGGATTTCATACTATTCCGGCCAGGGCGTACCCAGGTCATTTTGGGTCAGTTGGGGGTTGTTGAAAATCGTCCACTTCCCCACAAAGCCACGCGTCCAGATCCCCAGGGTGAGCAGGCCGTCCCGGTATTCGCAACGGTAGGTTGCGGCGACGGTTTTCTTTTCAGAACCCACGGGAACATTGACCAGTTCGGCATCGGTTTCAATGATCACGCCGTCGTCGGTCCTGAGGATACGTTCCCTGATGTTTCTGGCTTCCGTGGCGGGGGCGTTGTTCAGCATGGATCGGGGGCAGGCCTCTTGCATGGCCTCCAGCGCCTTACCTGGCTTGCCGACGATGGCCCTGTGATCAGGATGGTCGAGTTTGAGTTCCGAGGGATAGTCTGCCGCGCTGGCAGAAACAGCAAAAGCGAAGAGCAGTAAGGAAGCGCTCCAGGTCAATCGTTGCATGGCGATGTGGCTCCAGGTCAGGGATGGATTCAAGATCGGTTTTCTGCTGAAAGTGTACCAGATTTGTACTGCCCCAATTCCTGCCCCAGCGCCCAGGGGTAAATTTTTCTTACAAATTATAACCCGGCATTTTTGGGGATCCCACTACCATGAAGAGATTGACCCCCATGGGTGAGCATGAATGTCCGGAGTTGAATGGTCGTTGCTGGATCCCAAAGGACCCATCGCCGCAGATGAGAAAACACTCATCCTGACCGCTTTCGCGTTGATGCTTGTGGTGGTGGTGCCGGTCATTTTCATGACTTTCGCGTTTGCCTGGAAATACCGGGCCGGCAATAAAGCCGCAACCTATGCGCCCGAGTGGGACGCTTCTGCAAAAATAGAAGCGATAATCTGGCTGGTCCCCGCTGTGATCGTTGTTGTGCTCAGTGTGCTGGTATGGAGATCTTCCTATGCGCTGAGCCCCTACAGACCCATCGTGTCGACGGCAAAACCAGTCCAGGTGGAAGTGGTGGCAATGGGCTGGAAGTGGCTGTTCATTTATCCGGATCTGGGCATTGCCACGGTCAACCGCCTGGAGATTCCGACAGGCGTGCCGGTGAGTTTCCGCCTGACTTCCGACTCGGTCATGGGTTCCTTTTTCATTCCGCGACTGGGTGGCCAGATTTACGCCATGGCAGGGATGCAGACGCGTCTGCATCTGGTGGCTGACCAGCCGGGAACCTATGCGGGCCTGAACACCCAGTTTGATGGCGACGGTTTTCCCGGCATGCGCTTTGATACCGTGGCGACGTCGACGCAGGGTTTTGACGCCTGGGTCAGGCAGGTCAAGCAATCCTCCATGGCGCTTGATGAAGGCGCTTTCAAGAAACTGGAGGTGCCGAGCAAAAACAATTCCCCCGAGTATTTTTCTGCGGTCGAACCGCATTTATTCGATCACGTCATGCACAAGTACATGTCCGATATGTTCACAGAGACCAGGTAGAAACCTCCAGATGGCGACCGAGGCACTTTTTGGCAAACTGACTTTCTCTGCAATCCCCTTTGACAGCCCCATTATCATGGGCGCGGTGGGGGTATCGCTGCTCCTGGGGGCCCTGGTGGTCGGCCTGATCACCTATCACGGAAAATGGCCCTATCTTTGGCGTGAATGGTTTACCAGCGTTGATCACAAGAAGATCGGCGTGATGTACATCGTTCTCGCCTGGGTCATGCTCCTGCGCGGCTTTGCCGACGCCATCATGATGCGCGCCCAACAGGCCATGGCCCTGGGGGCCACCCAGGGTTACCTGCCGCCATACCACTATGACCAGATTTTCAGTGCCCACGGCACCATCATGATCATTTTCGTGGCCATGCCGTTCTTCATAGGCCTGATGAATATTATCGTGCCGCTGCAGATTGGCGCGCGCGATGTGGCCTTTCCGTTTGTCAATTCCGTCAGTCTCTGGCTCTCGGTTTTCAGTGCCATGCTGGTGATGCTCTCCCTGGGCCTTGGCAATTTTTCCCATGCGGGGTGGTCAGGGTACCCGCCGCTGTCCGAAACCCAGTACAGCCCTGGCCCCGGCGTTGATTACTGGATATGGAGCCTCCAGCTGGGCGGTCTCGGAACGCTCATGACGGGCATCAACTTCTTCGTCACCATCATCAAAATGCGTGCCCCGGGGATGACGTTGATGAGGATGCCGGTATTCACCTGGACGATTCTGGTCACCATGGTGCTGATCATGTTGTCCTTTCCGGTGCTGACCGTCACGCTTGCCTTACTCACCCTGGATCGGTACCTCGGGATGCATTTTTTCACCAACGGCATGGGCGGGAACCTGATGATGTTTCCCAACCTGTTCTGGATCTGGGGGCATCCTGAGGTGTACATCGTCATCCTGCCTGCCTTCGGGATATATTCCGAGGTGATTGCCACTTTTTCCCGGAAGCGCCTGTTTGGCTATCGCTCGATGGTGTATGCCAGCATTGCCATTGCCGTCCTGTCCTTTGGCGTCTGGCTGCACCATTTTTTCACCATGGGGGCCGGCGCGGATGTGAACGCCTTTTTTGGCATTGCGACCATGGTGATTGCCGTTCCGACCGGCGTGAAGATTTTTAACTGGTTGTTCACCATGTATCGTGGGCGCATCGAGTTCACGACACCGACCCTCTGGACCCTCGGATTCATCGTCACGTTCTGTATCGGCGGTATGACGGGGGTGCTGTTGGCAGTGCCCCCTGCCGATTTTGTACTTCATAACACCGAGTTTCTGGTCGCGCATTTTCATAACATGCTGATTCCTGGTGCGTTGTTCGCCTATTTCGCCGGCTATGCCTACTGGTTTCCAAAAGCATTCGGCTTCCGGTTGGACGAAACATGGGGCAAGCGCGCGTTCTGGGCCTGGCTGGTGGGTTTTTATCTGGCCTTCATGCCGCTTTATGCCCTGGGGTTCATGGGGATGCCGCGCCGCCTGGTCTATTACGACGACCCCGGGTGGCAGTTGTATCTGGAAGTGGCCGCGTTTGGAACCCTGGTGATTCTTCTGGGCATTATTTTTCAAATCACGCAATTGATCGTCAGCATCAGGAGGCGCAAGGAATTGCGCGACCTCACGGGCGACCCCTGGAATGGCCGTACCCTGGAGTGGTCGGTATCCTCGCCGCCGCCGTTTTTCAACTTCGCAAACATACCGGTCGTGGAAGCGCTGGACGCTTTCACCGATATGAAGGAAAGGGGTGTTGCCTCCACGCATCCAGCAGAGGTTCACAGCATCCACATGCCGAAGAATACGCCGGCGGGAGTGGCCATGGGAGGGCTCGCCTTCGTGTTCGGATTTGCCATGATATGGCACGTCTGGTGGATGGCGCTTGCCGGCATTTTCGGGGTGCTGGCGACGCTGATCGTCCGGGCCGCCAACGAGCATGTTGATTATGACGTTCCGGCATCCGAGGTGGAACGCACCCTGTTGTCCCTCAGGGGTCAGCGATGACGGCCCAGGTCATCGGACAGGACGACCATGATCCGGTTTCCAATGCGGCTTTTGGATTCTGGCTCTACATCATGACGGACTGTGTGCTGTTTGCGTCGATTTTTGCGACATTTGCAGTGTTGCACCATAACTATGCAGGCGGCCCTACCGGGAAAGACCTGTTCAATCTGCCCGAAGTATTTGCTGAAACCGTGTTCCTGCTGATTTCCAGCGTGGCTTACGGGTTCACCATGCTTGCCCTGTACAGGAACGAGCGCGGCCAGGTGCTGCGTTGGCTGATCATCACCGCGCTGTTCGGTCTGGGGTTTATCGGCATCGAGATCACCGAGTTCAGACACCTGATCATGGCGGGCAATGGCCCGGATCGCAGCGGCTTTCTTTCGGCATTTTTTACCCTGGTGGGCACGCATGGCGCGCATGTGAGCGTCGGTCTGATCTGGATGGCGGTGATGATGTTCCAGGTGATGAACAGGGGGCTCACCATTCCGGTGAAATCGCGCCTCATGCGTTTGGGCATCTTCTGGCACTTTCTTGACGTCATCTGGATCTGCGTCTTCACCGTGGTTTACCTGATGGGGGCCCTGTAATGGAGCGCCAGCCGGTCGATTCTTCCGGAGCGGGCCGGGGGACTTTAAAGAGTTACGCTACCGGTTTCGTTCTTTCGCTGACCCTCACGGTCCTGGCTTTTGGACTGGTGATGCGCGGCGCGTTACCACTCCCGGGAATTTTATTTGGAATCATTGGCGCAGCCGTCGTGCAGATTGTCGTGCAAATGCACTATTTCCTGCACCTTGATGCGTCGTCGTCGCAACGCTGGAATGTGATGGTGCTGGTCTATACGGTGCTGATCATCGCCATTCTCGTGGGCGGTACGCTCTGGATCATGTTCAACATGCGTGACCACATGATGGCGGTTTCCATGTTGACGGGGCATTGAACCGTCCGTGGCGACCAGGGATTATTGGCGGAGGCTCTTGCCATGGGGGGTACTGGCCGCACATGGCGTGGTCCGGGCACAAGGCCGCAAATGAGCGTGCCTGGGCAAGAAAGGTCTTCGTTTTCTCCATCATCATGATCATGACGCCCGGTGTAATGATGTCCGTTGACTGGGTGAATTGGGGGAAGGTGAATCGGGGCGACCAACCATCCATGCTCCGGGGTCACGGCGTACCAGAATTTGACATTGCGTGTGCACTGAGTAATACCGCAAGCATATGTTGAAATACTCAACGATGAGGGGACAGAGGATGGCAACCCCCCCGTGTCACCGTTTTGCGATTACCGTGCCGGAGCGCATGGCCGCCCAGATTAATACCATCTGTGAGGTTGAAGGACGCAACCGCTCAGAGTTTTTCCGCGAGGCAGTGCGGGTCTACCTGGTCGTAAAGTCACGCAACCTGCAATTCCACCTACCAACCGGCGAAGAAGA
Source organism: Betaproteobacteria bacterium (assembly GCA_028870615.1). Lineage (GTDB taxonomy): Bacteria > Pseudomonadota > Gammaproteobacteria > Burkholderiales > Ferrovaceae > JAJZRV01. Next base: position 748 of record JAGWPH010000299.1, on the reverse strand, counting down.
GCGCAGAGACCATCCGTTCCACACGTTCAGTGAATGGGATTCGGAGGCGGATAGCATCTATGACGCGCTCCGCTAAACTGCGCTATCAGCCGTGGGATTGAGCAAGAAAACGGGGAAATACTTCCTCGCAGTGATTACGGGCGTCAAACATGCGCCGGTGTATGGAGACGTCCTGGTCAACGACCTGAAGCTCGCCGGGTTGGCCGGTGATTCCATTGTGCGCCCGAGCAAGATGGCGACATTTGAAGAACCGTCATTTGTCAAGCGCATCGGCACCTTGTCGACGAAAGACCGGGGGACGTATCCGCTCGGTTGCATGAATTTCTCTGTATTGAGGAAAAGGGATAGTCGCGTGGTTGCGAAATGATTTCCGGGTAGAAGTGTTCCGAAGAAAAACCACACATCATAGTGGTGCAAAGCCCGTCCCTGCTCCTGGATGGAGCACCGGGGTCTGAAACGCCCCGATCGGCACGGGCCTGCTAAACAGGTACCCCTGGTACAGGTGACACCCATTCTGTTCCAGGAAGTCGCGCTGCGATTCTGTCTCCACCCCTTCGGCAATAACCCCCAATCCAAGGTTGTTAGCCATCCCAATAATAGTCCGGACGATCGTGGCATCGTCTGGGTCGGTAGCAATGTCGCGTACGAAACTCTGGTCGATCTTGATCTGGTCCAGCGGCAAGCGCTTGAGATAGTTCAACGAGGATTGCCCGGTGCCGAAGTCATCCAGCGAGAAGTGTATGCAGGC
>JAGWPH010000298.1 GCA_028870615.1 Betaproteobacteria bacterium | reverse complement strand
TGGCGGCCTTCATCTATCTGTATTTTGAGGCGGGTGGCTCCTTCGAGATCATCAAGTTTCAGATCCTGCCGTTGCCGCTGGGCGTGCAGATCCTGCTCTTCATCGCCTTCTTCATGTCCTTTGCCGTGAAGGTGCCTATGTGGCCGGTGCATACCTTGTTGCCCGATGCCCACGTGGAGGCCCCCACGGGCGGTTCGGTGATCCTCGCCGCGATCACCCTCAAGATCGGGGCGTACGGATTTCTGCGCTTCAATCTACCGATCACTCCTGATGCCAGTCATGCCCTGTCCGGATTCATCATCGCCCTGTCGCTGATCGCTGTGGTTTACATCGGACTGGTCGCGCTGGTGCAGAACGATATGAAAAAGTTGGTGGCCTATTCCTCCATTGCCCACATGGGATTTGTCACACTGGGATTTTTTATGTTCAACCCCATGGGTGTGGAAGGGGGGCTTCTGCAAATGATTTCCCATGGATTTATCTCGGGGGCCATGTTTTTGTGCATCGGGGTGCTCTATGACCGGATGCACTCGCGCCAGATTTCAGATTACGGCGGTGTGGTCAACACCATGCCCACTTTTGCCGCATTTTTCATGTTGTTTGCCATGGCCAATGCAGGCCTGCCGGGAACCAGCGGGTTTATCGGGGAATTTATCGTGATCCTGAGCGCAATTCAGGTCAACTTCTGGTACGCGGCACTGGCGGCCACCACCCTCATTTTTGGTGCGGCCTACACGCTCTGGATGTACAAGCGGGTGGTGTTCGGTGCCATAGCTAACCAGCATGTGGCCGAACTCAAGGACATCAACAAGCGCGAAACCTTGTTTCTGGCCCTCCTGGCCATTCTGGTACTGGCCATGGGCCTGTATCCAAAGCCTTTCACTGACACCATGCATGCCACGGTGCAACAGCTGATCGAGCAAACCTCGGTCCCGAAGTATTGATGGAGCGATGATGACTTTCGCCACTCCCAACCTGGTGCCGGTTTATCCGGAAATTTTCCTGCTGATGGCACTGTCGGCCGTCCTGATGCTGGACCTGTTTGTTTCAGAAGCCAAACGTTTTCTTACCTATGCCTGCTCACAACTGGCATTGGTCGTGACGGCAGCGCTGCTGGTGGTGGGCGCGACAGGCCACATCTTCAGCACGTTTGGAGGGATGTTCATCGACGACCCGATGGCTCGTACCCTCAAGCTCGTGGCTATCGTGGCGGTGTCCTTTGTCATGGCCTACTCCCGCGCCTACAATCAGCCTCGCGGGCTGTTCCGGGGAGAGTTCTATGTTCTGATCATGTCCGCCCTGCTGGGGATCATGGTGATGATTTCCGCCAACCATTTCCTGGTACTGTACCTTGGTCTCGAGCTGTTATCCCTTTCGATGTGTGCGTTGATTGCTTTGCAACGGGACTCGGCCCCGGCAAGTGAAGCGGCCATGAAGTATTTCGTACTGGCGGCACTTGCGTCCGGCTTGTTATTGTATGGCCTGTCGATGTTGTATGGTGCCACCGGCTCACTGCAAATGCCGTTGGTAGCAAATGCCATCGTCTCGGGTGCGGCAGATCCGGCCATCCTGGTATTCGGACTGGTGTTCGTGGTGGCGGGTCTGGCATTCAAGTTGGGCGTGGTACCTTTTCACATGTGGGTACCCGATGTGTATGAAGGTGCGCCTACGGCAGTGACTTTGTTTGTGAGCACTGCACCCAAGGTGGCAGCCTTTGCGTTCTTCATGCGACTCCTGGTGGGCACGTTGGCCCCAATGGTTTCAGACTGGCAATCGATGCTCGTGATTGTGGCGGTGCTGTCCATGCTGGTAGGCAACGTTACGGCCATTGCGCAGACCAACATCAAGCGCATGCTGGCCTATTCCACGATTTCGCACATGGGGTTCCTGCTGTTGGGTATTCTGTCCGGTTCGCCAGGTGGATATGCTGCTGCCATGTTCTATATGGTCGCGTACGTTCTCATGAGTCTTGGTGCCTTCGGGCTCATTCTGATCCTCAGTCGAGAGGGGTTTGAAGCTGATCAGCTGGATGACCTCAAAGGACTGAACAAGCGCAGCCCCTGGTATGCATTCATGATGTTGCTGATGATGATTTCCATGGCTGGGATCCCCGTGTCGGTGGGTTTCTTTGCCAAGCTCGCGGTGCTGAGCGCAGTGCTGGATG
>JAGWPH010000297.1 GCA_028870615.1 Betaproteobacteria bacterium | reverse complement strand
GAATCCCGGCCTCGACTTTGCCCACAAGGTCGGCACCGACATCAGCGCCCTTGGTGAATATCCCGCCACCCAAACGTGCAAAAATGGAAATAAGCGATCCTCCGAAGGCCAGACCAACTAATGGCGTAGCGTCCACTGATGCCCCTGCTGGAGTCATGCTTTGCAGGATGGCAAAATAGCCTGCCACTCCCAGGAGTCCCAGGCCCACGACCAGCATCCCTGTCACGGCGCCACCACGAAATGCCACAGCCAGGGCAGCGTTCAATCCTCCATATGCCGCCTGGGCAGTGCGTACATTGGCTCGAACCGATACGTTCATGCCGATAAATCCAGCAGCTCCTGAAGCGATTGCCCCTATGGCAAATCCAATGGCAGTCTTGGCCCCCAAGGCAAAAAGAATCACTGCAAAAAGCACTGCACCGACCAGCGCGATGGTCATGTATTGGCGGCGCAGATACGCGGAGGCACCTTCTTGAATGGCTGCCGCAATTTCCTGCATGCGTGCACTGCCGTTTGACCTTGAGATGACCCATTGATATGAAGCAAAGCTGTAAACAAGAGCCAGCGCGGCGCAAACCAGGGCAAACACTACACCTTGTGACATTTTTATCTCCCTATTTTGATACTGCAGACATTACACATTAAACGCGGTCTTCAATTTCTTTGGGACAGCGATATTCTTTAGAACGACATAATCGGGCAAGCCGTTTTTAAACGGCGGGAAGTCCTCTCCTGCGATGAGGGGCTCGAGGTAACGACGGCATTTGGCAGTGATTCCAAAACCGTCTGAAGTAATGAAATCGCGGGGCAACATTTTTTCCTGATTGGCCACATCAACAAGGGGGACCATACCGACTTTCCAGATGTAGGGTTTGCTGGATTTTCGGACAACGGTAGGCATGACGGCGTTGTGCCCCTTAAGAGCAAATTCCACCGCGGCTTTTCCCATTGCATATGCTTGTGCCACGTCCGTTTTAGAAGCGATGTGGCGCGCCGCACGCTGAAGGTAGTCGGCTACTGCCCAGTGATACTTGAAACCCAAGTGCTCACGCACCAAATTTGCGATCACCGGGGCCACGCCACCTAGTTGCGCGTGGCCGAAAGCGTCCCGTAGCCCGCTTTCGGACAGAAACTTTCCTTCAGCATCGTGCAGTCCCTCCGAAACACCGATGACACAATATCCTTTTTGGTTAACGGTATCCTTCACTTTTGCCAGGAACTTTTCCTGATCGAAGGGGATTTCAGGAAACAACAGGATGTGTGGCGCCTGCCCGGGTTTATTAGCTGCCAATCCGCAGGCGGCGGTGATCCAGCCTGCATGTCGCCCCATGACTTCCAACACAAATACCTTGGTGGAAGTCTTGGCCATGGACGCTACATCAAAAGCCGCTTCGCGAATCGAGGTTGCCACATATTTGGCTACGGAACCAAACCCGGGGCAACAATCTGTCAATGGAAGATCGTTATCCACTGTCTTGGGAATTCCAACGCAAAGAATGGGGTAGCCCAATTGTTTGCCAATTTGCGAAACCTTGTAGGCGGTATCCTGGGAATCTCCCCCCCCGTTGTAAAAAAAGTAGTGAATATCATGGGCACGAAATACTTCAATCAGGCGCTCGTATTCGGCCCTGTTCTGTTCGAGGCCCCTGAGCTTGTACCGGGCTGAGCCAAAGGCCCCGGCTGGAGTGTGTCGCAATGCGCGAATCGCCGCATCGGATTCCTTACCGGTGTCGATAAGATCTTCGGTGAGTGCGCCCAGTATGCCATTACGCCCCGCATAGACTTTGCCGATCTTATCGCGGTGCTTCCGAGCGGTTTCGATGACCCCGCAGGCGCTGGCGTTGATTACAGCAGTAACCCCGCCCGACTGAGCATAAAATGCGTTAGGTTTAGCCATGAGGACTCCCAATCCCAATCAATCAGTGTTGCAACGCCTCAAAAATGGCATCACTAATGGATTCCACGGACCCGGTACCGACTACCCGGACATACCGAGGCGCCCCCGCATCGCCTGTGGCAGCCCACCGGGTGTAATAATCCACCAAAGGCTGGGTTTGGGCGTGATAGATCTCGAGACGCTTGCGAACAATTTCTTCACGATCATCTTCACGCTGCACGAGATCCTCACCAGTGACATCATCCTTTCCGGCAATTCGGGGGGGGCTGTGGTGCGTGTGATAAACCCGTCCTGAGGCCGCATGAAGCCGGCGCCCCGACATGCGGGCAATAATTTCCGAATCTGCCACGTCAATTTCAACCACATAGTCCAGATTAACGCCACTGTCCCGCATCGCCTGTGCCTGGGGAATGGTGCGAGGAAATCCATCGAACAAGAAACCCTGGGCACAATCCGGCTGCGCAATACGGTCCTTGACGAGGCCGATGATGATGTCGTCGGAGACCAGAGCGCCACTATCCATTACTTTCTTGGCAGCAAGGCCAAGCGGCGAACCCGCCTTAACGGCCGCGCGCAGCATGTCTCCCGTAGAAATCTGGGGGATTCCATAGCGCTCCTTGATGAATCCTGCCTGCGTCCCCTTGCCGGCACCTGGCGCACCCAATAAAATCACCCGCATATCTGCTCCCTGGGCCTGCAATTGTCATGATAAATGCGTGAACCTACCCTGAAACCGAACGACGGTCAAATAATGCGCGGACATGTTCCAAATCTTCCGGGGTATCCACGCCTGGAGCAGGTGCGCGGTCCGTGGTGACAACCGCAATACGGTAGCCGTGCCACAAGGCCCGTAATTGCTCCAGGGCTTCAAAAGACTCCAAAGGGGAGCGACTGAGTCCCGTAAAATCTTCAAGAAAAGACACCCGATAAGCATACAGACCCACATGGTGCCAAGCGGGCAACCCGACCGGCCAAGGCGCCCGAGGATTGGCAAAAACATCGCGCGGCCAGGGAATAGGGGCACGACTGAAATAAAGCGCCTCTCCGGCTTGATTGAGTACCACCTTGACTGCCGTGGTACTTTCAAAGTGCAAACGGTCATAAATCGGATAACAAGCCGTGGCCATCGCACACGCCGCGTCTGCCACCAGACGTTCCGCCACGCTCCGAATCACGTCCGGGGCCATAAGAGGTTCGTCACCCTGGACATTAACCACTACTTCTTGAGGGGGTAGCCTGAGTAAACGAGCCGCCTCGGCCAGGCGATCGGTTCCGGTTTCATGGTCTGGACGCGTCAGGACCACCTCTACTCCCGCAGCACGAACCGCTACGGCGATTTCTTCATGATCCGTGGCCACCACCACTCGCCGCGCACCACTGTCCCGAGCACGCATGGCGCAATGCACCACCATCGGCATTCCTGCAATATCTGCCAGGGCTTTTCCTGGAAACCGCGTCGAGTCCATGCGTGCTGGAACAATAGCGGTGAACGGAATACGCACCTTCAGATTTCCTCGCTGTCGCTCAACCGACGCGCCTCATCTTCCAGCATGACCGGAATCCCATCCCGAATCGGAAACGCCAGACGACAGGGAGCACAAATCAATTCATTATGCAGGGCCCGATGCAGCAGTGGCCCTTTGCACAACGGACACACTAAAATCTCAAGTAAACGTCCGTCCATGTCCCCTCCCCTGCAAGGTATTGTCAACCAGCGCCACCAGGGCCGGGTCCAGCACTGCGGCCACAGGCAACATCCAGCCAGAGCGCAACTCAAATCTCCGGCATTTTATCCCATCTTTCTCCGTCATAAGTACCGACGCTGGCGGATCGAAGCGAAGTTGCTCCGGAACATACACATGGTGGTCGGGGAAAACATGGGGGATCACCGTGATGCCCAGTGTTTCGAGATATTCAAAAAAACGTTCTGGATTGCCGATCCCTGCCACCGCATGGCAGGTCTGTCCACGAAAATGATCCAACGCCACCGTGCGGGACGCGTCACTCAGACTGACCCAGGTTTGGCCCTGCAACGTCATCTCAAACTGTGGGGATCGCGTCGCAAAATTATGCCGTCGTGCGCCATTAATGACAACGGCATCCACTGTATCCAAACGTGATCTGGTTTCGCGCAGGGGGCCCGCGGGAAGCAATGCACCATTCCCAAACAGGCGCTGCCCATCTATCACGACAATTTCCACATCGCGTGCAAGCGTAAGGTGCTGCAGTCCGTCATCGCTGATGATAACGTTGACTTCGGGATGTGCACGTAGCAATGCCTGACCTGCGCTGCCCCGGTCCTGCCCCGTCCAGACAGGAACCCCTGAACGGATTGCCATCAACACCGGCTCGTCCCCTGCCCGGACGGGATCATCCCCGGCATGCACCTCACGGACCCCCTTGGCCGTAGCACCATACCCGCGGCTGATAATGCCCGGGCGCCATCCCCGCCGCTGCAGCGTTTCAACCAATGCCAACGTCAAGGGGGATTTGCCCGTCCCTCCCACGACGATGTTGCCCACCACGATGACAGGTACTGCAAGCCGGGTACTGGGCAACCATCCCGAGCCAACCATCCAGCGCCGTAATCCTGACAGCAGCGCAAACAAACCGCTGAAAGGCAACAACCACAAGGAAGGAGAATCCCGTCGATACCACAGACGCTGAAGCCATTGTTCCATGACTTCAGGGTGCCGGAATTCGAGTCAGCACGGTCAGATGGTGAAATCCTTCCTTTTGGGCCGCCTCCATGACCATCATCACGCTACCGTGGGTAGTCTGCATATCAGCACTGATGACAACGGGAACATTCGTCTGTCCTTGGGCTGCACGTTGCAAGGCTTCTGCTATCGAAGACGGATTGGGCGAACCAATCAATTGCTGGTCAATGCGGGTCTGGCCGGAAGCTTCAATGGTCACTTGGATGACGCTGCCGG
>JAGWPH010000296.1 GCA_028870615.1 Betaproteobacteria bacterium | reverse complement strand
CGTTCACCACTTTCTTTTTGTCGGAAAAACCCTGCTCTGTTGATGATGCGCTTTTCTTCTTCAGCGTTCATGTCTTCAAAGCGACTCGCCCCGTGCGCCTCAAAAAAACCCCTGATCTGATGGAGTATTACACGTTCTTCACGATTGCCTGTGCCACCAAAGCCGTCAAGCCATGTTGCAAAGCATTTCTTTGTTGCATTTACACTCTCCCCATCCGGCCAGCCTGTGAGACCGTAATGCGTAGCCAATTCTCCTGCAACAGCCACCACGGCGAACCGCCTTGCAACCCGTAATACCTGACCCTTAGCATCCTTGCTGACAACTTCGTTTACGAATTGTTTGATGCCATCATTGATGAGTTCAGGTAGTTGTTGCCGGTCACGCACAATCTGGCGCAGCCATTCCATGCCCACTGCTCCATAATTTTTTATCGACGCATCCTTCATTGCCAGTGCTAATGCTGCTGGACTAGACTGGTCATGAAGCTTTTCAAAGGCTCCCATGCTGGCCCCGGCATCGGCTTCGATGTCTGCCAACCTGATTTCTTGACCTGCGTTGGGCCGTTTTCCGGCGTGAGCCATCAGTGTGGAAAGGGACTCTTCTCCTGCCGAAAGAAGAACCAACCTCCAGCTGGCCGATTGACGCGCCATTCCGTTTTGTGAGGCCCGGGCTTTTCCTTGGCCGTTTGCAATCAAATAGGCTGCCTCTCCGGCCTCTCTGGGATCCATTTGCGACAATTCATCCAGAATCAATATGCAATCGTTATGAAGGGCGGCAAGACCTTCTAGCCCATTGGCTGTCGCTCGCCAAAGACGTGGATATGCGGTGGGATTTCCCCACACAGAGGCTGATGCCTTGAGTGCTGTTGTTTTTCCTGACGACGAACTACCACGGAAGTGAAAGCCTCCGGAATCCTCACCGATTAAATCCAACAGAACACCCGAGAAGGCAACAGATACGGCAAACACCAGCCTGGAATTACCCGCTGCTATTGCAGCAACTGAATCACGCCATTGCTCTGGTGTACCAGAAACTGATAGAGCTGGTTCGATGGCATGAGAATTCTGAAACACCACAATTTCAGAAGCCTGGCCAATGGATTCTGTATTGGTTACATACACGCCGCCATGCCAGCCCAACCGCTCCACACAACGCGCCCGTTTTTCCACTGGATACGCCTGCAGAAACGAATTTAAAATATCCCTTGCTGATTTACTTGGGGCGATTGATACTCCGAGCCGTGCTAGTGCTCGCCGCACATCTGCCCCGTCACCCTGAAGCATTTCCATGGGCATGGCCCATTCATGACGCATACCGTCACTGTCCTCCCACCGGAGCAGACGGCCCCATTCACCACTTTTGTTGTCTCGTGTGAGTGCTTCAACAGATAGCTTTGTGCAAATCCATTTTGGCGGGGGGTCCTTGCCGTCTTCATCCGACGGACCAATGAATACCACACCATTTTGTGACACAACGAAGCGACCGCCGGCATAATCGAATGAAAAACAACCTTTACCATCGGATGTCTGGCCAGATTTACTGTTCAGCGAACCCGTTGGCTCAATCGTTGTCGCTGCCTCAATGACGTTCCTGACTGTCCCCGCGCCATAAAGCCGGTGCATATCGTTGAAGTCAGTGTCACTTTGTTTACGATTGGCCTGAAAGACTGGTACAGCCAGAAGGCCACTTACAGATTTTGCCGCTTCAGTGGCATGAGGATCTGGTTGGTCACTGCCTTTCAACAGGTCCGAAAGGATTGTCAGGGTGGTTTTTGGATAACGCTGTCTCATGACTTCCGCAACTACCTTCAAATTTCCAGATGACAGTGCAGCTACACCAAAATGCCCAGTGCTTTCCCTGGCGGATAGTACGGTAGCCACCCCCTCACCGATGAGTATGGTTAGGCCGTCACCATTGCTATCAGGTAATTTTTGAGCAGCCCAGTAGCCCCCTGCCTTAGCACCACCAAATATTGCATGCTTCCTTCCGTCTCCATCGATCAGATCCAGGGTAGATAGAACGTCACGAATTTGTATGGGAGCAACTAGCAACACTCCGGAGAGCAGTTCTCCATTTGATTTTGGGTGGTACCCCAGGATCTTGATGGCTTCATCTAGACTTATTTGCCGAAGCGACACCGATCCCTGCACACCCTTGCGAACCAGGTAGGGATGATCGTCAGAGGCCGCAGAGGCCGCGTCCCAGATTGCAGATGCTTTTTTGGTGGCTTCAGCGTGCTTTTCTTTGAGATCCGCTTCTGCCCGGGCCCTGGACTCAGCGACCTGGCGCCTGAAGGCTTCACGCTCGTCAGCTGAAAATGGCTTCTCCCGTTTTATATGCCAGCTTTCATTAAGGCCCGATGACCAGTCCCCAAATACGCCTCCCTGCCCATCTGGAAACATTTTGCACCAGCCAGCCATGTTTCCTTTTTTCTTCCCGATGCCAGGAAAGCGGTGAATTTCCCCGGGAATGATTGTATCGGGTGGCATAAGACCAAAGCTTTGCATCGCCTGGCAGAATTGTTCAGTTAAATTATCCATACTTGTCTTGTCAGTGATTAATCGGCAACTGTGAATAAGCGTAGCAATACCAAGCCAGACAATGAATCGACAAAATTGGAAAATTGGTTGCTGGGGAATCGTCAGACAGCAGCATAAAGCTGCATTGAAGGATGTCCTGGAAGATACTTTTAAGTTGCACTACCTTCCAGGGCAATCGCCACTACTATTTCGATTATGATATTTTTATTTTTCTGGGGTGGAGTGCGCTAGAACAGTGTAGTTACGTGCTACAAGGTCACGGGCAGCCAAGTCTTGTATCTTCCTGAGATACAATTTGCGATGACCACCATAGCAACCAAGAACAACCCGCTTGGCCTCGACTAAATACCATCCCTCAGATTTTCTCAGAAGCCGTACCTGTGTACCGTTCCGTGATCCGAAGTAACTATTGGCCACTCGTTCTCCTGATGTCTCCACCCACTCTGCGCTTGGGAAACCTTTTTTCAGCAAAAGCCTGGATAGCTGAATCTCAGCACGATTGGCGATTTCGTGAATTTCATCAAAACCAGTATAGGCATGTGCCACGCTCCTTCCATTGGCTTCAGAAAGAACTGTTTCAATTTTCTGTTTGTGTGAATCATCGATTTTTATCGGTTTCATAAACATCCTTTGTGTTTTGCGTACACACCATTGTGTCGCTCAAGATCGCACATACCAGTTCCAGCCAGAACAACTACGCGCTTGGATTAACTTTAGCGATGAACATCAGAATAATTAAGTGAAGATGTTGGAAGATTAGTTCTGCCGTCTAGGCTGCCTCGCCAGGTCAACCGCGTTTGAGTTCAGCATTTTATGATTATTAACGAATTTCACATCGGTCATTAAAGCTGACCAATGCTTGTCAACCAATCTTCCAATCTTTTTGGTTCAAGTTGCTTCTTATCAAAAATATAGTGACTGGGTGCAAAACAAGGAGCTGCTATCAAGCATTCGATTGGTAATGGACAGCGTGAATAGAGAGACCGGGTTTTCCCCAGTCAGAACCATGGATATCAAGGAAGCCGCCGCATTTCTGATGGTCCACCCCATCACGTTGTACAAAATGGTGCAGCGTGGAGAGATCCCCGCTGCAAAAATTGGAAAAAAATGGGTTTTCATCGATGTTGACTTG
>JAGWPH010000295.1 GCA_028870615.1 Betaproteobacteria bacterium | reverse complement strand
ACTGATGCGGGAGGTGGCTGATGGCCAGCGCGCCGTCCTGGTTTTTTGCGTGCAGCGCGATGATGCCACCGAAGTCCGTCCGGCAGACAACATCGATCCGGAATATGGAAAGACCCTGCGCGAGGCCATCAAAGCGGGGGTGGAAGTCGTAGCTTGCCGTGCCACTTTATCGGATCGCGAGATTCTATTGACACATCTCATTCCCATAATCTGTCCGGCGAGGTAATATCGAGCGCATTTGCGGGTCACGCAAATGCGTTATTCACCAAAACATGTTCGAATCTGAGGAGCGACTGCAATGACTCATGCCATTCGTATTCATCAAACCGGCGGCCCGGAAGTACTGAAATGGGAATCGGTGGAAGTCGGTGAACCGGGGCCAGGTCAGGTTCGGCTGCAACACCGTGCGGTGGGTCTCAACTACATCGATGTCTATCATCGTAGTGGCACCTATCCCATTCAGACACCAGCCATCCCCGGGCTGGAGGCGGCAGGGGTGGTCCAGGCCGTGGGCCCGGGGGTCACCGAGGTCAAGGTGGGCGACCGGGTGGCTTATGCCTCGGGCCCCATGGGGGCGTACGCTGAGGCACGTTTGATGCAGGCCGATCGTCTGGTGGTTCTTCCCGGGGTTATTTCCGACGGTCAGGCCGCTGCCATGATGCTGCAGGGCCTCACCGCCCAATATCTGCTGCGTCGTACCTACCGCGTCAAACGAGGGGATACGATTCTGGTGCATGCGGCAGCGGGAGGCGTGGGCCTCATCATGTGCCAATGGGCGAAACATCTCGGGGCCACGGTGATTGGTACGGTGGGGAATGAACAAAAGGCAGCGCTGGCGCGCGCCCATGGGTGCGATCACACCATTATCTACACCCAGGAAGATTTTCTGGAGCGGGTGCTGGACATCACCAATGGAAAGAAGGTCCGGATCGTTTACGACTCCGTGGGCAAGGACACCTTCGAGCGTTCGCTGGATTGTCTGGCGCCGCTGGGAATGTTGGCCCTGTTCGGCCAGTCATCCGGCACCGTGGCGCCGCTGGATCTCGGGCTATTGGCCACCAAGGGCTCATTGTTTGTGACGCGTCCCACCCTGGCGACCTATACGGCGCGTCGCTCCGACCTTCTGGCTGGCGCGGCCGAGCTGTTTGAGATGGTGGAGCAGGGGATCGTCAAAATCACCATCAACCAGCGCTATCCCCTGCGCGAAGCAGAACGCGCCCACCGGGACCTGGAGGCGCGAAAAACCACAGGCTCCACCATTTTTACGGTTTGACGTCAAGGACGCAGGTAAAAGTACCCCGCTTTTTGTTTCTGGACGATTTCCAGGGCGCCAACGGGAACATATTTCAGATTGGGCAGCATGTCTTCATGGGTGTAATGGCGCGTTGCCAGGGCCGTTTCGCAGACCATGATGTCCACACCGGAATCGAGGCTCTGCTTGACCAGTTCGGACCATTCCGACCCTCGTTTCAGCCCGTCGACGCCCGGCCCAAAAGCCACGATTTCAATGGCCACCTTTTTATCTGCACTTGCCTTCACTGT
>JAGWPH010000294.1 GCA_028870615.1 Betaproteobacteria bacterium | reverse complement strand
TTTTCAATATATTTGCGATATTCGTCCAAGGTGGTGGCGCCGACACAGTGTAGATCGCCACGTGCCAACGCCGGTTTCAGCATGTTTCCTGCATCCATTGCACCCTCGGCCTTTCCAGCGCCGACCATGGTATGCAGTTCATCGATGAATACTATGGTCTGGCCTTCATCCTGGGCCAATTCCTTGAGTACTGCTTTGAGGCGCTCTTCAAACTCACCACGGAATTTGGTTCCTGCCAGCAGAGCCGCCATATCGAGTGAAAGCACCCGTTTGTTGCGAAGGCTGTCAGGAACTTCGTCATTTACGATGCGCTGAGCCAAGCCCTCCACGATGGCTGTCTTGCCAACCCCAGGTTCTCCAATCAGAACCGGATTATTCTTGGTTCGGCGCAGCAGGATCTGGATAACGCGTCGAATTTCATCGTCGCGACCAATAACCGGGTCAAGTTTGCCCAGGCGAGCGCGTTCAGTCAGGTCAAGTGTGTACTTCTTGAGTGCTTCGCGATTAGTTTCTTCTGCCTGACTGCCCACGGCTTCGCCACCGCGCATGGCAGAGATGGCAGATTCCAGGCGACCCCGATTAGCGCCCTGTTGCTTGAACAAACGCCCTGCTTCTCCCTTATCATCACATAGGACCAGCAAAAAGAGCTCTGACGCGATGAACTGGTCGCTCCGTTTTTGGGCTTCACGTTCTGTCAGGTTAAGCAGGTTGTTTAGTTCGCGGGAAACCGTAATTTCCCCTCCCGTACCTTCCACCTTAGGCAGGCGCTCTATTGCGCTACCCAAGGCCTGCTTGAGCGCAGCCACTTGTACGTCAGCCCGCGTCAACAGGGAGGCTGTAGAGCCGTCAGACTGGGCCAGCAAGGCTGCCAATAGGTGCTGGGATTCAATAAAGCCATTGTCATGACCCAGCGCCAGGCTCTGGGCATCGGCAAAGGCCTCCTGAAATTTGGTGGTCATCTTGTCAAAGCGCATGATTCAGTGTCCGCAAATTAAGTACAATGTGCCCAGTAGATGGGGGTGTACCCGGAGCAATTCAAGCTATCCGCAGCATGCTCGGCTATAATTATCGCCCATGAGACCTCATCGCCTCTTCCGCATTCTAGGACTTTTCTGGGCGGTCTTCCTGATTGCGGGCTGTGCCAGCCTTCCCCAGGGCAGTGCTGCATCGGATCGCGACCCTATGGAGTCCTACAACCGGGCCATGTACAGCTTCAACGACACCCTGGATCGTGCCGTACTGCAGCCCGTGGCCCGTGGCTATGTAGCGATCACCCCCGACCTCGTGCGTACCGGTATCAGCAACTTTTTTAACAATATTGGAGATCTTGCTGTTTTTGTGAACGACTTTCTGCAGGGCAAGGCAAAACAAGGTCTGGCAGACGGTGGAAGGTTTGTGATGAATACCACGATAGGGCTGCTGGGGGTGTTTGATGTTGCCACGCCAGCCGGTCTCCCCCGCCACCGTGAGGATTTTGGACAAACCCTCGCCGTATGGGGTTGGGACAATAGCACCTACCTGGTGTTGCCCCTACTCGGTCCCAGTACCGTGCGAGATACGTTAGGCCTGGTAGGAGATACACCTCTGGGGCTGTATACCAACCTGCATACCACCAATACCAAGCTTGCGGAAATTTTTGCCTTTGAAACGGTCAACACGCGATCCAACCTGCTGGCGGCCAGCAACGTGCTGGAAACAGCAGCCCTCGACCCCTACGCATTTGTCCGGGATGCCTACCTGCAACGTCGTCGCAATTTGATTTACGACGGCCACCCACCCCCCACGCCGGACGATGAATAAAGATGCGGTGGGTAGATCTCAAACCAAGCCTGTCCCCCTGTTTTTAGACCAGTGGCTGTTTGAATCCAAATGCCTTGATGGTAAATCCTTCGCGAAAATAGAATTTATGCGCTTGATCGCGCTGAGTCCCTGATTCGAGCTCAATACTGACACAACCCCGATCACGCCCTTCCTTCTTTAAAAAGTCCATCAAGGCTCGCCCGACACCCTTGGAACGCGTGTTGGGATCCGCCACCAGATCTTCACTGTAGATTTTTTTACCTATCATGGTATTAATGGTAACGCGATAAACCACGACTCCACAGAGTTCGCCATCTTCCACGGCAACTGCCATTTCCGCCCCTGTTGCAAAAATCTCTTGCATGCGATCAACGTAGGGAACTGGAATCTGAGGGCGCAAGTGACGATGAATTGTTTCAACGCGTGCCAACAATTCAGCGTTGAGCACATGGCCTTGGGTATCAGTAATGCGAATAATTTCCATAGGGGCTCCAGGTGATTGACAAAAAGAGGGGGTCAGACCTCATTTGAGGTCTGACCCTTTCAGATAGCGTTGTATGAGATGGCCGATGGCCTGGCGTTCGGCAGCGACGCGATGAGGTTGGGCACTCTGTGCAATGGCCGCATCAGGATCTTTCAGGCCGTGACCCGTGAGCGTAGCCACGATGGTTGCATCCGGTTTGATTTTCCCGCGCTTCAGATCCTTGATCAGGCCGGCCAGAGAAGTCGCTGACGAGGGTTCGCAAAATACACCTTCTGTTTGCGCCAGCAGCTTTTGTGCCTCCAGAATTTCTGTGTCGGTACACTCGTCAAACCAACCACCAGATTCTTTAACTGCCGCCCAGGCAAGATTCCAGGACATGGGATTACCAATACGGATTGCAGTGGCAATGGTTTCAGGATGGGAGACCGGAGCACCGCGCAAAAACGGTGCGGCACCTGAAGCTTGATAACCTAGCATGATGGGACGCCGGGTTGCTAACGCCTTGATGTGATACGGGCATTGGCCATTGCACAGACCACAAGCCGCAGTCTGTTGACAGATGGATTCGCTGTAGCCCATCCAGTGTGCGCTGATGTTGCCCGCATTCCCCACCGGAAGCACATGGTAATCCGGTGCATCGCCCAGAGCATCAATTACTTCGAAAGCAATGGTTTTCTGACCCTGCAGACGATAGGGATTGACCGAATTAACCAACGCGATGGGAAGATCGGCTGAAATTTCCTGAACCAGGCGCATGCCGTCATCAAAGTTGCCTTGAATCTGAATCACCACCGAGCCATGCATCATGGCCTGAGCCAGTTTGCCCAATGCGATTTGGCCGTCGGGAATCAAAACAAAGCTGGTGATG
Organism: Betaproteobacteria bacterium; assembly: GCA_028870615.1. GTDB lineage: Bacteria > Pseudomonadota > Gammaproteobacteria > Burkholderiales > Ferrovaceae > JAJZRV01. Next base: position 4,372 of record JAGWPH010000294.1, on the reverse strand, counting down.
CCTGCTCGTGCTGCATAAGCGGCTGCGGCAGCAGAAGTATTTCCGGTGGAAGCACAGATAATGGCCTTGGAGCCCGCCTCTACTGCCTTGGTCACCGCCATGGTCATGCCCCGGTCCTTAAAGGAACCAGTGGGATTTAGGCCTTCAAATTTGGCGAACAACCGCCCTGAGTGCCCCAATTTCTTTGGCAAATTTATCAGTTCAATTAAGGGTGTATTGCCCTCATTGAGCGAAATAATTGGCGTGCTGTCTGTAACCGGCAAGCGATCCCGGTAGCGATGAATCAAACCCTGATAATGTGCCATGACGTCCTTTATGCAGACCCGAGGGATTCCAGTCTAATGCGTGTGATAGGACCGGAAATGCTGTCCAGGGACTCAATTTTTGCAATAGCCTGATCAATCTGCTTTTCGATGGTTTGATGCGTCAACATGATGACGTCCACACGTTCCTCGCCAGCTGCTGGTTCACGTTGCAGCATGGCCTCGATGGAAATACCAAGGTCGGCCAGAATTCTGGTAATGTCCGCCAGCACGCCTGGACGATCGTAGGCGCGTATGCGCAAATAGTAAGAGGTTTCGATTTCCGACACCGGTAAAACAATATCGTCGTGCATTTGATCTGGCTGAAACGCCAGATGTGGTACGCGATTACCAGGATCGGAGGTTGCCATGCGCGTGATATCCACGAGGTCCGCCACTACTGAAGATCCCGTAGGTTCGGCGCCAGCACCTGCACCGTAATACAGCGTCGCGCCGACAGCATCACCCTTGACCAGTACCGCATTCATTACGCCATCCACATTGGCGATCAGGCGCTTTTCTGGAATTAGCGTAGGGTGCACACGCAACTCGATGCCTCGGACCGTGCGCCGGGTAATGCCCAACAGCTTGATGCGATAACCAAACTCTTCGGCATACTGGATATCCTGAGCTGTGAGCTTTGAAATGCCTTCCGTATAGGCCCGATCAAACTGCATGGGGATACCAAAAGCAATGGCTGCCATGATGGTCAGCTTATGGGCCGCATCAATGCCTTCGATGTCAAATGTGGGGTCTGCCTCGGCATATCCCAGAGCCTGGGCTTGTTTGAGCGCATCATCAAAACTGTCACCGTGATCGCGCATGCAGGTCAGAATGAAGTTGCTGGTGCCATTGATAATGCCGGCGATCCATTCAATGCGGTTGGCCGTGAGCCCTTCACGCAGCGCCTTGATGATGGGGATGCCTCCGGCCACAGCCGCTTCAAAAGCAACCATTACGCCTTTGGCATGGGCTGCCTTGAAAATCTCATTACCGTGCAAAGCCAGCAAGGCCTTATTGGCCGTGACAACATGCTTGCCCTGGGCGATAGCTTTCAATACCAACTCCTTAGCCGGATGAATCCCTCCCATCAATTCAGCGACGATATCCACGTCAGGGGAATTGACTACCGCCATTGGATCGTAGGTTAGTGGAATGGCGCCACCTGTTTTTTGGTGGGCCTTTTCATGATCGCATTCTCGAATAGCCGCCATAGTGATGCGAATTTCGCGCCCCGCCCGGCGACCAATCTCCTCGCGATTGCGTTCCAGAATGGCGTAAGTTCCGCCACCAACCACTCCCAGCCCCAACAGTCCCACGCGTATGGGTTTCATATCAGTCCGTCCTTGCGAAACATATCCCGAATTCCCCGAATAGCCTGCCGGGTACGGGCTTCATTTTCAATGAGCGAGAATCGCACATGGTCATCGCCCAGTTCACCAAAGCCAATACCCGGCGAAACCGCTGTTTTAGCATCTTGCAACAGTTTTTTGGCAAATTCGAGCGAACCTTGATTTTGGTACATCTCGGGAATTTTAGCCCAGACATACATGGTCGCTTTGGGGTTATCCACTGTCCATCCAATGTTGTGCAAGCCTTGTACCATGACATCACGACGCTTTTGATACGTTGCCCTGATGGTTTCCACGCATTCCTGAGGGCCTTCCAGCGCTACAATCGATGCCACCTGAATTGGCGTAAACGTACCATAATCATGGTAGCTTTTCATGCGTCCCAGAGCCGCTACCAGATCGCGATTACCCACCATAAACCCAACGCGCCAGCCAGCCATGCTGTAACTTTTGGAAAGCGTGAAAAACTCCACGGCCACCTCCCTCGCTCCGGGAACTTGCAAAATAGAAGGCGCTTTGTAACCATCGTAGACAATGTCAGCATAAGCCAGATCATGAACTACATAGATGCCATATTCCCTGGCAATGGCAATTACTCGTTCGAAAAAAGCCAGGTCCACGCACTGAGTGGTGGGATTGCTGGGAAAATTGAGAATCAGCAATTTGGGTCGGGGATACGAGCCGCGCAATCCCTGCTCGAGTTCTTCAAAAAAATCGACGCCCGGCGTCATGGCCACATGTCGTATGTCGGCACCGGCAATAACCGGGCCATAAATATGGATGGGGTAACTGGGATTGGGAACCAGTACCATGTCCCCCGTGTCCAGCACCGCCAGCATCAGGTGTGCAATGCCTTCCTTTGAACCAATAGTGAAGATGGCCTCGGTTTCAGGGTCCAGCTCGACCCCGTAACGATGTTGATACCAGTTGCAAATGGCTTTGCGCACCCGAGGAATCCCCTTGGATAAAGAGTATCCGTGCGTGTCGTTACGCTGGGCCGCTTCCACCAACTTGTCTACAATATGCTGGGGGGTGGGCTGATCAGGATTGCCCATGCCGAAATCGATGATATCCTCACCACGGCGGCGGGCGGCGGCCTTGAGTTCGCCTGTAATGTTGAACACATAAGGCGGTAACCGTTTGATTCTGGGAAAATCAGGCATGACAAGGTTGAATGGCGACCAAGCAAAAGGCATAATTCTACTCGATTGGAGCGCCTCTTGAAACTCATCAATCACATTCCTGACGTGACCAACGCTTTGACCGGACATGGCCCAGGCTTCGTATTGCTCAACGGGGAACGCATCACCCGTAGTTTGGTAGTCAGCCCGGAGCACTCTCTGCGGGAATGGGCTCCCGACTTTTCCAGCCTGTCAGAAAACCACTTTGAGCAATTGCTGACCTTCAAACCAGAACTTGTCTTGCTGGGAACCGGATCGGTTTTCCGCTTTCCCCGCCCCGCTCTGACCCATTCCTTAACGAACGCAGGCATTGGCCTGGAAATCATGGATACCCAAGCCGCCTGTCGGACCTATATGGTGCTGGCCAGCGAAGGTCGGCGCGTGGTTGCAGCACTGCTGATTCCCTAAACCCCTGTCAACACCCGGACATGTTCAGTGACACTGCGCCCCAGAGCGTCAGTGTTATACCCGCCTTCCAGCGTGGAGACCAACGCGCCGCCACAATGACGCTCTGCAAGTTCGACCATCTGTTGGGTCACCCAGGCATAGTCAGCCTCTACCAAACGCAAATTGGCCAGCGGATCTTCTCGGTGTGCATCAAAACCAGCTGAAATCAGGATCAGTTGTGGCGCAAAAGCATCGAAAGCCGGAATACAGCGGGTGCTGATGGCCTCTCGAAACTCTGAGCCATCCGTGCCGGCGCGCAGTGGGATGTTGATAATGTGATCGCTGACGGTATCCGCGCCTTGGTAAGGGTAGAATGGATGCTGAAAGGTAGAGCAGAACAGGACGCGCGAATCGTTCTTGAAGATACTCTCTGTTCCATTGCCGTGGTGAACGTCAAAATCCAGGATAGCGATCCGTTCCAGTCCATATTGCTCAATGGCGTGAGCTGCTGCAGCCGCCACTGTGTTGAAAAAGCAGAACCCCATGGGACGGTCGCGTTCAGCGTGATGCCCGGGTGGCCGGACGCCGCAAAAGGCATTTTTTCTCTTACCTTGCAAGACCAGATCCACCCCCAGTATGGCCGCACCCACCGCGCCGAGAGCGGCATGCAGGGTGTGAGGGTTCATGGCCGTATCCGGATCAAGGTGCACAATACCGCGCCGCGGTGCTGCAGAGAACAGGTTTTCCACATGGGTGGCAGAATGCACCCTTTCCAAATGCTGGCGCAGGGCCATGGGGGCATCGTAATGCTGAAGATAAGGCATCAATCCGCCAGCAATCAAGCGATCATTGATGGCACTCAGACGCGCCGGGCTTTCCGGATGAAACTCCCCCATGTCATGTTTGGCACAATCATTGTGGGTAATAAACGCCGTGTGTCCCATTTTTGAAGATCTCGTATATTTATAGTTAAACTAACCCCTCCATGAAACCCCATTATCTGTCGCCCTTCTTCGCACCGCAATCCATCGCAATTGTCGGCGCCAGCAATCATTCAGGCTCCGTAGGAGGGCAGGTATTGCGCAATCTTTTGTCCAGCGGCTATCGCGGAATGCTCTATCCAGTCCATCTGCACGATCAACAAGTCCAG
>JAGWPH010000293.1 GCA_028870615.1 Betaproteobacteria bacterium | reverse complement strand
GCCTTGGCTGCTACATGGCTGGATTTAGATTTGGATTTATGACCAGATTTTCGATTCGACCTGGAGCGTGATGGTTGACCTGGCACAGAAAATTCAGATTCGGGTTTACCGTCAGTTTCCAATGTGCCTTTTGGAGTGCCCGGCTTGTCTGGAACCAGGATGGTGCCACCTCCAGCCACCTTCTTGTTTCTGGAAATGCCATTAATCCGTTTGAGTTCTTCGCTGGATAATCCAAACTGATTGGCGACCTTGTCGAGGGCTTCGCCGCGGCGCAAATGGTGGGTTTTCCAGGATAGCAGTTTGACGTTGGGGTCTTCCAGGCGCGCCACAAATCGGTCGGCTATTCCGGCAGGGACCAGAATGGTTTTTTCCATGTTAAAGTCCAGACTGATGACGGGCCGGTTGAATCCAGGGTTGAGCATCAGGAAATCATCTGGGCTCATTTCAGCAAACTGGGCAGCAATTTTGGTGTCCAGCTTTTTGCGCGTGGTCACCGCGGCGAAGTAAGGTTCATCCGGGATGGGTGCCAGGACCAAGCCATAGCGTTGGGGTTCCAATACGATGGCCTTGGCGGCCATCAGCTTGGGAACATAGTTGCGGGTTTCGTCTGGCAAGTTGAGGCTCTGGTAATCGGTGGGGCGGTTGTGCGCGGTGTTGTAGGCGATCTCCCGCCGTATCTTGCCTTCGCCGCAATTGTAACCGGCCAGTGCCAGTTCCCAGGACCCGAATTCATCATATAGTTTTTGCAGATAGTCCAGCGCGCTGTAGGTCGCTGCGACCACATCCTTGCGTCCGTCGTACCACCAGTCCTGTTGCAGTCCAAACAGGCGTCCGGTGGACGGGATGAATTGCCACATGCCTGATGCCTGGCTGCGTGACAGGGCGTGGGGGTTGAATGCACTTTCGACGATGGGCAGCAGGGCAATTTCCATGGGTATGCCGCGCCGCTGCACCTCTTCCACGATGAAATAGAGGTAGCGGCGACTGCGCTCCACCGTGCGCTCCACATAATCCGGGCGCGCTGCAAACCAGGCAATCTGTCGATAGACCAAGCGGTCATCGCGCAGGGGTTCCAGGGCGAATCCATCCCGGATGCGATCCCACAAATCGAAGGGTATGACGGGTAGCGTGGCGCTGCTGGGTGGTTGGGTCGGCGCAGATACGGTGGTAGCTTGTGCTGAGGGGGGCGCAGAAACAACGGCGGCGGGAGGCGGGGTAACAGGGGGGGGCAGCGCCGGCTCTGTTGTTGCGGGCTGCTCCCCCTCAGCCATGGTCGACGCCTGGGCATGGACAGCAGACAGCGCAATCAGGGCGCCGGCAATGAGGGCTCGCAGCAATTTCAAAAGCGCGGTCAGAATGTGTTTTTCCATTGCCGCAAGGCAGCAAACACGGCGGTGGTATCCACAGGATGGGTTCCGGTGTGGGCCTCGACGGCTCGGGCAATTGCGGGGACCCGGCAGCGCAGAAAGGGATTGGTTTCCCTTTCCAGAGCAAGGGTGCTGGGAACGGTGGGGCGACTTTGACGGCGATCTTCGGCAGCCTTGAGGGCCCGCTGATGCAAACGCGCGTTGTCGGGTTCTACGGTTAGGGCAAATGCAATATTGGACAATGTGTATTCGTGAGCGCAGTAAACCGCTGTATTCTCCGGTAGTGACGCAAGCTTGTCCAATGAGTCTGACATTTGTGCCGGCGTTCCTTCGAATAACCGACCGCAACCACAAGCAAACAGGGTATCGCCGCAGAACAACCAGCCTCCACCCACATAGCCGATGTGTCCCGCGGTATGCCCAGGGATGTCGAGCACCTGGAAAGAAATTCCCAACTGGGGTAGCGTAATGCAATCAGTTTCAGCCAATAGGTGCGTTACCCCATCAATCGCCTCGCCGCGAGGGCCATACACGATAACTGGAGATACGGCCAGAAGCCCGGGTAGGCCACCGACATGGTCGGCATGGTGGTGTGTGATCAGCACGGCTGCCAAGGTCAGGTGCTGCTCTTGCAAAAACCGCAGCACCGGGGCAGCATCGCCAGGATCAACCACAACGGCATGGTACTTATCGTGAATCACCCAGATGTAGTTGTCCTTGAAGGCGGAAACCCCGCTGACTTGGATTGTGTTTGGCATGGATTGCTCGCATTGAACCGGTTTGGTCTACAATTCTGGCATGGCTGACGCAACCTTGCACGATTGGCTTCAAACTTCCTTGGGTGCTTATGTACTCCAGCGGGAGCAGTCTGTCCTGGACGAAGCTGTCTCCGATGTATTTGGTTTTAATGCGATTCAAGTATTTTTGCCGGAATTGGAAGCGCTTCGCGCCAACCGAATCCCCAACAAGGTCACCGTGAGCCGCGATGGCGCGTCCTGTCTGCGCGCCGATCCCGATGCTTTGCCGGTACTGACGCAAAGTATCGACCTTGCCGTGCTGCCCCATGCACTTGAGTTTTCAGCCAACCCGCATGCTATTTTGCGTGAACTGGATCGAGTCATGATGCCGGAAGGGCGACTTATCATCACAGGATTCAATCCGCATAGCCTTTGGGGGGCGCGCCAGTATTTTTCACGAGGCAAACCCGCCTATCCTTGGTGTGGCCATTTTATTTCACTTTCGCGCCTCAAGGACTGGCTGGCTTTGCTGGGCTTTGAAGTCAATGGGGGGCGTTTCTGGGCTTATGCCCCGCCTTTCGCCAGTGAACGATGGTTACAGCGTTGGCGCTTCATTGAGCCCGCTGGAGACCGCTGGTGGGCCGTAGGCGGAGGAGTTTACATGTTGCAGGCAATCAAGCGCGTGCAAGGTGTTCGCCTGATTACCCCACGTTGGAGTCGCGCCTCCGTCGATAAGGTCCTGGCAACGGCGGTGCGATCTGGCGTCAGACGCTCGGAATATCCGGAAAATAAAGTGGTGCCACTGATGCCGGGAACCCGTCCTCCTGAAAGCAATGCGTCTTGAATTCAGTTGATGTAATGTATTAAATACTATATTAAACATATATTTGTGATATATAATTCAAGTAATTTTGTAGAAATTTATACCGATGGCGCATGCAAGGGAAACCCCGGACCGGGAGGTTGGGGAGCCTTGTTGGATTGTCAAGGCAAGCAGCACGAATTGAGTGGTGGGGCCCCGCAGACCACGAATAACCGAATGGAGTTGACCGCCGTTATCGAAGCGCTCAAGGCGCTGAAGCGGCCCTGTGCTGTGATAATCCACACCGATTCTCAATATGTCCAAAAAGGGATGACGGAGTGGATTCAGGGTTGGCAACGCAATGGTTGGAAAACGGCCAACAGGCAACCCGTCAAGAATGCGGATTTGTGGATGATTCTGGCCCAGGAAGTGCCGCGGCACAAAATCGAGTGGCGCTGGGTCAAAGGCCATGCCGGCAACCCGGGTAATGAAAGGGCAGATCAACTGGCAAACCAAGGCATTGCAGGTATCGCTGGATGAGGCAAATCATTCTTGATACGGAAACCACGGGACTCGAGCCTGCCAAGGGGCATCGCGTCATCGAAATCGGACTGGTCGAAATTGTCCAGCGACGCCGTACCGGACGGCATTTTCACCAATATCTCAATCCAGACCGGGACAGCGATCCAGGCGCCCTGCAAAAGCACGGATTGACGACTGAATTTCTGAAGGACAAACCCCGTTTTACCGATGTGGTGGATCAGTTCCTTGAGTTTGTTCGGGATGCCGAATTGATCATCCATAATGCCGCGTTCGATATCGGGTTTCTCAACCATGAGCTCAAACGGATGGGACGGGAACCGCTTTCCACCCTTTGTCCCCAGGTCATCGACACCCTGATGGTGGCCCGCGAACTGCATCCGGGGAAACGCAACACCCTTGATGC
>JAGWPH010000292.1 GCA_028870615.1 Betaproteobacteria bacterium | reverse complement strand
CGCCCTTCCGTCAACACGAATGGCATCATCCCCAACGACCAACGATCAGGACCCGCTTGCGGTTTGAGCGGCAACGCCACCCAACACGTTAACACCTCTGAAATTTGATTACCCTCCCACACCAACCCCATCCGGCAATCCGGGTTTCAACCATAATACCTGCGTTGCGTTACCGGGATGTGCGCGACGCGCGACAAGCGCCTGCTGTGTGACCGATACGCGCCCGTGACGAAGCTGCTCCACGACCCAGAAATATTCTGAACTGACCCCCAGATTACGGGCACTGATTGTCATTCCCTGGGGAGCGCGCGTGCGCACGCGGCTCATCAAGGTCATGTAATCCGCAAAAAAAGCCTGATTTCGATCGGTAATCAGTTGCTCGCCAATACTCTGGTCCACCCCCAGTGCGGCTGCCAGAACCACCGCGGATGCCGTATTGGCATTGATCGCCGTGGGCCGGGGCAACACCACCGTATAAAGCGCCAGTTGCGCCAGGGTTTCCGGGGTGGCGTCCGGAATCAAGCCCAAAAGGTCCTGCGCCCCGGTCAGGGGCAACGGCGCATCGCCCTTTGCGGTTTGGGGCGCGCGACTTTGCAGTATGGCCCGCGCCACGATAGGTGCGCCAGCCGGATCGAGTCCGACGTTTTGCAACAACCGCGCAAAAATGGCAACCGCTTCGGTATTGATTCCGGTGGCGGTCACCCAGCCCCTGTCTCCCAAGGGGGTTGTCTCTTCCACCAGCGAGGACAGATTAAAGCGGGAGGTGGCATCCACGATCCTGCCGGCAAGCCAGATTTGATTTTCCGGATCGTCTGCAGCGGTGGCATTACCCGGGCTGTTCAGAAAATCAGACAAAGGCGTCTCGGCAATCGGTACTGCCCAGACTTCACCCAAATGATCCACTGCGCGGGTTTGGTACAGGTCTTCGCGCAGGATCAGGCGTGCCCAATCCAGGGCACCGGTGCCTAGCCACTGGGCCTCGTCCCGCAATCGCTGGTTTTCCAGGGCCCGCACCTGCAGGTGTTCGCGCCAGAGCAACCCGCTGACCAGCGTTGTGGCCAAGGTCACCACCAGCATCGCAGCCAGCAATGCAGCACCGCGCTGCGCGTCCCTTATCATCAGTTCTGTCCTGTCACACAGACTTTGCGCAGGGGGGTGCCCGCGTCAAGTAACGTCACCGACAATGCCGCGCCCATCAATAACGCATTGCCAAAGGCTTTGGGCTGCAGCCATTGTGTCGTCAACAGATCATTGTCGTCGGTCCAGTCCGCACCGTCCATGAACCCCTGCCCGCCTAGCCCGCCACTGCGCGTCATCAGAACGACCGGGGAAACCGCATACAGGGTGTCAAGATCGCCCCCTTCCTGAAGGGTTGCCCAACTTTGCAATAGTTCAGCGCGTCCCGAAATGGGCGGTGATTCCAATCGCTGGATGGACGCCCCGTACCGCCGATAGGTCACCAGCACAGGGTGTTGAGCTCCCGATCCATCGGCCCGGCTCCGAATCAGATCCACCCTGTTATTGTCAAAGTGCAGCGGTACACCAGCCACCCAACCATCAGGAGAACCCAGATCATGACAATCGGTCTCCCACTGGGCAAACAGGGTTCGGACGCCGTCGAATTGCTGGCCGCGCAATTCCAGTGCCTCCCGTGTGCGGACCATGGAATCCAGGGCGCGCCACGACAGGACGGACATCAATGCCATCAGGAGCAGCGCGACCATGACTTCGATCAACGTAAATCCGCGCGTTTCAGAGGACATAGGCCGGTCCGTTTACCACCAGGGTGATGGCCCTGGCCAACACAATGGGATCGTCTCCGGAAGTCACGGCCACCTCTACCCGCCGGAATGCCGGGTTGGGGGTCTCGGACACGCGCTCGATGCAATGCAACGGGTAAGGTCCCTGGGGACAGTCGAAAGGATGTTCACCAAGATCCGGCCAGATTCTGCGCAAGCGCAGCTCTGCCAGACGATTGTCAGCGCTCCATTGGGCGGCAAGACGCGGCGCCAGATCCTCACTGGCGCGGGTGACGACTCCCAACGCACGCATGCCTGCCGCCAGCGCAAGCCCCGTGATGAACAGGGCCACCAACACTTCAATCAGCGTAAATCCACGGGAGGCGGTTGTCATGGCATTGGCCGGTCGATTCGATAATGACCCAGCCCATCCGTCAATAGCCGCACCTGTTGGGGACCGCGCTGCAACGTGAGGCTCCTGAAGTCGTCAATCTCTTCAATGCCTAACCAGTACTGAATTGTCCCCTGAGTGCCTGTTCCCTCCCCTGCATCGAAGATCAGGTGATCAAGGGGCGGTTCAAATCGACCCGCAGGCAACAGGTCCTCTGCGACGACAGACAACCCCTCCGGCCCGGACTGAAAAAAATGCCATCCTTGCAGATTCAGTTTCAGCAGCAGGGGGTGCCCGGTGAGTTGTGCTTCATCCCGGGCAAGATTCAAGACTGCCGCCAGACGTTCCCCATCACGCCCCAGCGGTTGTTGTCCAGGGGAGCGAAACGACAGGGTCACCAATCCCATGGTAATGCTCACGATCAATAGCACGACCATCAACTCGATCAGGGTGAAACCGTCGTCAGGGACTCCAGTTGCCGATGTCTGCGTCATTACCTTCGCCGCCGGGTTGCCCGTCGGCACCCCAGCTCCAGACGTCAATTTCACCGTGCTGCCCGGGATTGGCGTATTGATAGGGTTTGCCCCAGGGGTCCTTGGGCAGGGTATCCAGACAGGCTTTCCAATTGGTGGGAACTGGCTCGGCAACCGGCTGGGTGACCAGGGCCGACAATCCTTGCTCCGTAGTGGGGTAACGCCCGCTGTCCAAACGATAAAGCTTGAGCGCCTGCACAATGGTCGCCACGTCCTGGCGGGCAGCGATTCGTCGGGCTTCATCCGGCCGGTTCATGACACGGGGAATCACCAGCGCAGCAAGAATGCCGATGATGACCATGACCACCATGATTTCAATCAGGGTGAATCCCCGTTGAGGACAAAATTCCCGTTTCAGATCATTCATGGTGCACAGATGCTACCGGAATCACCTGCTGTTTTCCAGCAACCTCTGGAAATTACAGAAAAAAATCAGTATCGTGACAGGGTCATGGCCTCCCTTCGCTTCCATCAACCCATTGCCTGGTTGCCCCAACTGTCACAGGGTCTGTCCCTGTTACTTGTGGGGGGCCTGATCGGACTGTGGTCCATGCGCTTGCTGGCCCCCACGCCCCTGCCCGTGCCTGTGGCGCCCCTACCCAACAGTCCGGAATCTGGTAGCGCCGCTTGGCGCGGACTGTTTTCCGAAAACGGCACGACCACGGGCCCGATCGTCCTGCGCGGCGTGATCGTTGGTTCTGCCCAGGACAGCGTGGCCGTGCTCTCGGTCAATGGAGCCCACGGACGCGCCTATCGCGTCGGCAGCGAGATTGCGCCCGGTCTGCGGCTGGTCGAAGTCAATGCACGCTCCGTCACCCTGGAGCGCAACGGGGTGCGCAACACCCTCACGCTTGCCCCACGCATTCCCCCAAAAATTGTTCCGATACCCTCGCATTGACCTGCTGCGCGGGCTCGCCATCCTGATGATGGTGGCCTTTCATGGGTGCTACGACCTGACCTACTTTGGATATGCCCACTTCAGGATGCTCGAGGACCCCTGGTGGACGGGATGGCGCACGGTGATCGTGGGCAGCTTTGTGTTGCTTGCCGGTATCAGCCTGACCCTCTCCCGCGCAGGCTCGCAGCGCGGCGCAAGAACCCGGCTGCTGCAACTGGGCGGATGCGCCACGCTCGTCAGCGCCGTGACAGCCGTTCTGTTTGGACCGCGCTGGATCTACTTCGGTGTGCTGCATTTTTTTGTGGTGGCCACGCTGGTGACCCGGCCTTTGCTGCGCTATGGGCCGGTTCTGGGGATTGCCGGCTTGATTTTATTTGCGCTCGGCTGGGTGGTGCGGTTTGATGCGATGAACCCAGGATGGCTGAACTGGGTGGGACTGGCTGCCCAGAAACCTCAAACCGAGGACTACGCGCCGCTCATCCCCTGGCTTGGTCTGCTCTGGATCGGGGCCTGGGCCGGGCAACGGTTCCCCGGCCTGGCAGGCCCCTCCAGTGCCGCAACGGCCCACCCTGCCTCCACCGTGCTGCATCGCCTGTCTCTTGGAACACAATCCCTCGGGCGACATAGCCTGGCCATTTATATGGCGCACCAGCCCGTGCTGTTTGGGATCCTGTTCCTGACCCGCTGAAACCGTTCAATCATTGGTCCCGTGAGCATCCAGGCGAATCACCATGGCTGTCAACGTGGCGCCATTGAGTGTGCCCATGACCTCCACGTGCTGGGCTGACCAGCCGGATCCCACCGGTCCCAATGCGGGGTCGATATAAGTGGTGGCCGTCCAATTGACCGTAAACGCATTGTCCTCATTACCCAGTATCAGCGAGGTTCCCCCTGTGCTGACGGAGCCCGGCTGGATGGTGCCGTGAAAGTCCGAGACGGATCCGCTGGGGGGTGCCGCCACCGCCGTACACGTGACGAGGCTCGCGACCACGGGCTGCCCAGGCGACGGCACCGTGCCCGTCACGGTCACGGACACCGTGGTGAGCGACGTCAACGCAGCGCAAGAAGCGTAGGTCCCTTCTGGCGCCGTGACCGAGGTGCCTTGCAGCACAAAGGTGATCGCGCCTCCGGCATTCCAGTTGATTCCATTGGTCGTCCCAAGCACCTGGATCGTTTGTGGGGTGACCACCGTGCCGACCGAATTCTCTTGATCCACTGTGGTGTCGGAGAGCACGCCGGCACTGACGAGCCCGGTGAGCTTGATGTAGTCTCCGTCCCCGACTTTGGCTCCGGTAGGCAAGGTCACCACGGTCCCTTGAACGGTCGCGGTATTGGTTGCCGCACTGTAGTTGCTGACCAGTCCACTAAGCTGCGCCTTTTGGTTGCTGCTGCCGGAAGGAACGGCCAGGCTGGCCGCACTGATCGTGGCCGCAGGCAGCGGTGTGCCTCCTCCCGGCCAGTTATTCCAGGTCGACCGGTCGACCCAGGCAGAGACGCTCTGGCCCACTTTCAGCCCCGCAGGCAGCGTGCCCTGCAATATCGTCCCCCCGGAAGAGGCATTGAGCGCGACCTCATTGGATGTGGGCGCCGCACTCACGACCCCTCCCACCAGAACGTTGCTGGTCAGTGGCGTGGCGGATAACACTTCCACCCGTGAAGCCACCAACACATAAGCATTGTGGGCGACATCCCAGGACCAGACCCCATGCACTTCCACTTCATTGCCCACGCCCAATTGCGGGCTCAGCGTCGTGCCGACGTTGTTGACCCCCGAAAGCACCGTCGTCAACCCCAGCGGCGTATGCGTCGCACTGGACACAATACGAATCCACTGTCCGCAAACCCTGGCCCACTCATCCCCCGAGCTGTCCTGGGTTGCTGCCAGGGTCACCGGGCCGGAGAGGCTGGGAATCACGGTGGCTGTCACAATGGCGGTTCCCGTACTGTCAATGCTGGCCTGGACACGCTGGCCCAATTTAAGCAGGGCATTTTGTGGGATGCCCTGATCATTGTCCTGCTGAATCGTCGCTGTCGTGGTGGTGTATTCATTGCCGTCAATAAACACGCTGCCAAAACCCACCACCAATCCCTGGACCAGTCCGGTGCCGCCGGATCCGACGCCGGATAGCAATACGGCGGCAGCACCGCCGCCACAAGAGGAAAGCAACAATCCACTCCCGAGTAAACCGAGTGTTGCAAAGTACTTTCTAACGCGACCTGCAGAAAAAATTGTCAACATTCGAATCAGCCTTGTCTTTGGCGTTCATGAATTTATTTCTTTACGGCGCGGCGGGGCTTGCGTGCCTTCTTTTTGTCCACCCTGGGCGTTTTGGGCCGTGCCGGTTCGGAATAGCAGAACATGCCCACCCGAATGCGCTGGTCTCCCCCTGCCGGCTCATCCTTTTCGCTGAGCGGAACTGCCGCATGGACCAGGGCATTGAGCACCTGCATCCACAGGGCGCTGGCCAGATGCTCCAGCTGTTGAATCGACTCCGCATTCAACCCATCGGCAAAAACACTCTGCTCCAGAAATTTCCTGGTTCCCGGCCCGGATAAATTATGCACCCCGGCCGCCAAGTGGTCTGCCGTGCTGCCTGCCAGCAGGTTTCCGGCTTCCGTCATCTGCTGGTCGGGAACGAAGGCGCTGCGACATAAACGGACGGCGCCGTGTTCCTGAACAGCCATGCCCAGACGGACCAGCTCATTCAGTACGGCGCGCGGGTGCACATCGCTGGAGACCTGACGCGACAGCGCTTCGAAGGAATCGGAATCCCCTGTCATGGGCAGTTCATCGGGCCAGCCGCTGGTCAGCCAGCGGGTCATGACCTGGGAAGGCAGCGTCGGTCGCCCCAGCGATTCCCGCGTGATTTGGGTGCCCTTCTTTTCCTGGCGCGCCAGGGCAATCATCATGGCTCTCACATCCTTGCGATGCAACCCGGACAACATGCTGATTGCAGAATCGGTCTGCTTTCCGCCCAGCCGCTCCAGTTCGCTCGCCGCTTGCTCCAGAAATGTCTGCTTGATCGCAACCGAGAACTCCGGATGACGCACACCCGAGCGCAATAGCCACAATACGAGGGGCTGCATGACGATCAGGGCCTGCTGGAGTACTTTATCCGGGTCGAGCTGTGACTTTTTTTCATCCATCATTGAGAACGTATGGGATCCTTTCCCATAAGTCAAGTTTTACCGGTCCCGAGGCCGGAGTTGATCCACTGCGAACGCGACGATATCATGGTCCCGGACTGCGTCGGTCTGGAAATCATGGGTTAACCTCATTTGGAAGCAGCAGAGTCAGGGAAAGCAACCCCATCCTGGTTAAAAAAACTCGGCCCGGGGCTGATCACCGGCGCTGCTGATGATGACCCGAGTGGAATCGCCACTTATTCACAAGCCGGGGCTCAGTTCGGCTTCAGCATGTTATGGACCGTGCTGTTTACCTACCCGTTGATGGTCGGCATTCAGGTCATTAGCGCCAGAATTGGTCGTGTCAGTGGTCGCGGCCTTGCCACCAACATTCGCCAACAATTTCCTGGCTGGTTACTCTACGGCATTGTCGGGCTGTTGTTAATTGCCAATACCATCAATATCGCCGCTGATGTCGCCGCCATGGGAGACGCCCTGAAATTAATGATCGGCGGACCGAGGCATGTCTATGCAGTGTTTTTTGGTTCTGTCTCGCTGATACTGCAGATTTTTATTCCCTATACCCGGTATGTCCGCGTGCTCAAATGGCTCACGCTCGCGCTGCTCTCTTATGTGGCTACCGCATTCGTGGTGTACATCCCCTGGTCTCAGGTGCTGACAAGAACGCTGTTGCCGCACTTGTCCTGGAAACAGGAATATATCACCACCGTTGTGGCCGTGTTCGGCACGACGATCAGCCCCTACCTGTTTTTCTGGCAGGCATCACAAGAAATTGAAGAACAACAGGCCCGTCCGGGAGCAAAGCCGCTTAAAGACGCTCCGGACCAGGCGCCTGCCAACCTTCGGCGCATCAAGGTTGATACCACTATTGGCATGGGATTTTCCAACATCGTTGCCTTTTTCATCATCCTGACGACTGCGGTGACCTTGAACTTGAATGGCGTAACGGATATTCAAACATCAGCACAAGCAGCAGCGGCATTGCGTCCGCTTGCAGGTGAGTTTGCCTTTTGGCTGTTCAGCGCTGGAATTATCGGTACCGGGCTGCTCGCCGTTCCGGTATTGGCCGGATCCGCCGCTTATGCCATGGCCGGGGCGTTTGAATGGCGCAACAGCCTGGAGCTGAAGCTTTTGGTGGCCAAGCGGTTCTACGGAATCATCGCCATTGCGACCTTGATTGGGGTTGCCCTTTGCTTTGCACCGATTGAGCCAATCGCGGCGCTCTACTGGAGTGCTGTCATTAATGGTGTTATTTCGGTCCCCATGATGGCCGTGATCATGGTAATGGCGACACGTCCGGGAGTCATGGGCCGGTTCGTTATTTCACTCAGGCTAAGAATATTGGGTTGGTTATGCACTGGAATCATGGCGCTTGCAATGGTCGCAATGTTTTGGTTTCTTGGGGGATGAGCTACTCCACCTGGGCCGCCAAAGCGGTTACAGGTGAGATTTCATGATTCGACACCGGCAAACCACGCCGGCTCTCCACCTCAGACAGTTCCTGCCTGTAACCATCGACTTGGCGAGCGTTGTCTGCCCGCCTAGTCGAGTGGCTAGTTGTTTCACCGGTGGCATTACCATCATCAGGCAATATAACGAGCAACAGGATGCGCCCGAATGACCGAGCGGCCAGCACCGCTTCACCCCCACCCAAGCGCAACGCTGGTTTCGTACCCGCTGTGGGCGGAACACTGCGGCGCAAAATCAGGTAGGAAAACGCAGGTGAAGTCACCCCCCCTTTTTCTTTAGCTTTTCAGAAAACTTTGCCATATCGATGACCATGCGCTCATGGGTGGCGGTGCCGATTTTTTCAATGTCATCTGTCGCATCCACCTGAAACTCGATGCGCCGGCCGTCTACTTTAGTGACGACAGCGTGGGCAGTGGCCGTCATCCCCACAGGCGTGGCTGCCAGGTGAATGACATTCACGCGTGTCCCTACGGCGCTTTCATTGGTGTCAAGATACGGCTTGATGGCATTGAGTGCCGCGTTTTCCATGATCATGATCATGACCGGGGTTGCAAACACAGGGGGTAACATGGTGTCCTTGAACCGATTGGCAAGGTGCTCCGGAGTGACCACAAGGGAAAACGAGCCTTTGGCTCCTACAGGGATGGGTTGCATGACAGGGTCTCCGTGCTTGATGAGGAATGCTTTTCGTACGGTTCAATATTACTTTAATTTCGGAACCTTCTGCATTGCATCTTCTGCGCGGCGGCGTACATCCCCGCAAAGATGGGAATGATTTAATGGAGGACACCATGACCACCAGAAACGAGCACGACTCTTTCGGTACTATCGCGGTCCAGGCCAAGCGCCTGTGGGGTGCGCAGACCCAGCGCTCCCTTGAACACTTCCACATTTCGAGCGAACTCATGCCGCACGAAATCGTCATGGCGCTGGCGCAGGTGAAGCGCGCCTGTGCCCAGGCCAATAGCGACCTCGGCCTGCTCAGTGCAGAGAAGGCCCAGGCCATTGCTCAGGCGGCAAGTGAAGTCATCGCCGGACAACATTCGCAAGAATTTCCACTGTCGGTATGGCAGACCGGCTCGGGCACACAGAGTCATATGAACATGAACGAGGTGCTGGCAAACTGCGCCTCGGAAAAACTCGGCGGCGTTCGCGGCGAGGGTCGCAAGGTTCATCCCAACGACGATGTCAACCTGGGCCAGTCCTCCAACGACATCTTCCCCACGGCGATGCATGTGGCAGCGATCACCGGCATCGTGCAGAAATTGCTGCCGTCGCTGCGTGTGCTCCGAACCACGCTGGACGCCAAAGCAAAGCTGTTTTCCAGCATTGTCAAAATCGGGCGGACCCACCTGCAGGACGCTACCCCACTGACGTTAGGGCAGGAATTTTCAGGTTACGTTGCGCAGCTGGCGCTGATGGAATCGCTCATCACCGCGTCGCTCGCGCCGCTCTATGAACTTGCAGTGGGGGGGACTGCGGTTGGAACCGGTCTCAATACCCACCCCGAATTCGGTAAGCGTGTCGCCGCGGAACTGGCCCGCAGCATGGATCTCCCCTTCAAGAGCGCCGCCAACAAATTTGCCGCGCTGGCCGCAAACGATGCGCTGGTCGCCGCGCATGGCGCATTCAAGACCCTGGCCGCCGCGCTGATGAAAATTGCCAACGACGTGCGCTGGCTGGCTTCCGGGCCACGCTCCGGCCTGGGCGAAATCAGTATCCCTGAAAACGAGCCTGGCAGTTCGTTCATGCCGGGCAAGGTCAACCCAACACAGTGCGAGGCGCTCACCATGGTGTGCTGCCAGGTCTTTGGCAACGATGTCGCCATCACTATCGGCGGGGCCTCCGGCAATTTCGAACTGAACGTGTACAAGCCACTGATCATCCACAACTTCATGCAGAGCATTCGCCTGCTTGCCGATGGCATGGCGAGCTTCGAAGCCCACTGCGCGCGGGGCATAGAAGCCAACCGTGCCCGCATCGCCGGCTTGTTGGAGCATTCGCTCATGCTGGTGTCTGCCCTCACCCCGCACATCGGATACGACCACGCTGCCGAGATTGCCAAACGCGCACACCATGACGGGAGTACGCTCAAACAAGCGGCACTTGCGCTGGGCTATGTTACGGAAGCGGACTTCGACCGATGGGTGCAACCGGCAGAGATGGTTTATCCAAAAATGCCTTGAGAAACACCGGCGTTGGGGAACACCTGCTCAATATCGTGAAACCGCGTTAGATCGACTATCCTTTCGCCTTCCGGACTCGTACTCAAAATATCGACGAAGCGCGCATCAAACACCAGATCCTCGGCCTCATAATCCCCGCTGGCATACACCGACGCCGCCATGGTTTCGTCGTGGCCCGTCACCGAGACCAGGATGCGGGAACGACTGGCTGCCAATTGAGCCGCATTGAGGCCATACAGTGGGCTACGCGTGTCAATGGGATGAATCAGGGTCCAGGTCAGTGCAAACACAGGGGTTCGTTCGCGAAGCAAACGCAAGTCATGGATGCGGACAAAACTTTCTCCTTGCGCGTTGGCTTCAGAACGCACCAGCGACAGCGTGGCAGAAGCCTCCACGATGCGGTTATGGCGTTCGTTGGCGATACGCATCATCAAGGCAGGTTGGCCTTCGAAATCCCTGATCACCGCACGTTTGCTGAACAGGATGCGTGCAGTGGGTTTGGAAAAACGCGCAAACACCAACCCTGTAATCAGGGCAATGCTGACCATCCCTGTCAAAATTTCAAACGAAGCGACCACATGTCCGGCAAGGCTGGCGGGTGACATCACCCCATAACCCACGGTGGCCAGGGTTTCAATGCTAAAGAAAAAATAGTCAAAAAACAGGCCCTCGTGCGCGTTGGCCACACTGCCCGGCAACAGCCAGTAGAGGGTGCCAAAGACCAGGTTCACGAGCACAAAGGCAAGCACCAGCGCGCCGAAGAATTCCGGCCAGGTCAAGGTCAGTACCAGATGATAAGGGTCGCGCAGTTTGCTCTGGCGGCGCCCGTGCCTCAGTACTCGCGTATCCCCAACGCGGACTGTATGGGTATTGGGTTTATGGATTCTGCTCATGCCCCGCATTATAAGACAAGGGCTTCAGACCTCCCTAACGAAGCTCGAGCGGAAAGAACAAGCTGATGCCTGGGGTTGGCATTGGCGGGTAATAAACCGGCGGTGGCGCGTAAACCGGTTGCGCGTACATGTAGGGGTAATAATTTTCACGATAGCCCCCATGCCCGTAACCGTGGTGATCGCCCCCGCCATGCTGGTAGCGATTGTCCCCGTGTGCCCCCTTCCCATGCCCTTGACCCTGATTATCGTGTCCGTCGCCAAACGCCGGCACCATAGCCAGCCCACCCATCGCGGTGAGCGCGAGGACTATCGCGAGTTTGCTGATTGTTGGGGTAGCCATTTTAATCCTCCATGTGCTGAATGCTGTCCTGGTTGTGCGCAGGCCTATTTGCTCTGCGCTGACTTGCGGTGGGATCCCTTGCGAAATAGTTCATCAGCGCCCGCTTTTTGCTCGCCGGACATGCTGTCATAGAGCGTCGTGAAGACAGGAGTAAATTTCCTGATTGCGTCCGCATGGGCTTCAGCGATTTCGCCATAGGACTTTAGGTCCTCTACGGCACTCATGGTTTTGACTTTTGCCATCCTATCGTCAGTGAGTTGGTCCATTTTTTTGGCGTTATCGCGCATAACATCGGCGATTTTTGTCCATTGGGCTTCTTCCGCCGTCGTTATTTTGAGCTTGCCGTGCATATCTTTGATGCGTGCTTCGACGCGGCTCTCTTCCGAGGCCTTGGCCGCAAACACCTGGGCCGCAGCGAAAATCATCGTTGCAACAATCGCTGTTGCCATCACAGACTGCGCAGCAGCATACGTAAATTGGAAATTATGTCGATTCATCGCCCCTCTCCTTGTTGACCTCACCCATGCTTTCCAAACAGTTTTTTGGACTCCTGGTCTCAGCCTCTTCTTTCACAAGGGAAGGGTCTGTGCGATGTCGCACATAAATCGAAATTACTGACCATATGCACTGATTGCCTTTGACAACCCATACCGAAACATCGGTGTGCTCAGTGACTTTTTTCGTGATTTCGCTCTGGTGCCCCAAGATAATCAAGTCGGCGGTAGTTTGCAGGCTGCCGCCACTTTTGAAGCCATTTCAGCGATGGGTTCGGCCTCGGCAGCGATATCCACCGCGCCACAGCATCGGGTTGAGACACCCCAGCGGCTGCAACGGCCCCCAATAAACCGGGAAGGAGATGCTTGATTGACACGGGGTCAGGATACCGCCCCGTTTGGATTGCGTCGTTGTCTGGATCCGGAATACCCTACGCTACGCGTTTACGGTTGGTCTCCAGGCGGGCGTCCACCAATGCGACCACTTCGTCAAGTACGGGCGAATGCATGTTTTTTTGTGCAGCGACAATCCGTACCAGGCGGTCCACCCGCTCGATGTTGGGCGCGCCTCCGAATAACGCGCGCGCCGCGGAAGAGGGGCTGGTGAGTCCCTGCGCTGCAGCGGCATACTTTTCGAAAGGCACCATGTCCTTTTCGTCT
>JAGWPH010000291.1 GCA_028870615.1 Betaproteobacteria bacterium | reverse complement strand
TTGCCAGTAGAGGTCAAAAATGGTTTTCTGGTTGGGGTCGAGGGTATCGTAAAAAGTCTTGGTACTGGCCTGAGCAACCTCCAGCAGTGCAACATGATCCTGCATCCGCTTGATTTCGGTCCGCATATGTTCCAGACCGTGGGCCATTCTTTCAGGAGTGGTCATGCGGGTATGCGCCGGATCTCCCATGAAGCCCTGCTTCATATGTTCTCCACGCCACATGCTGATTTTTTCGGACTGGGCACGCGCATTATTCAGAACCGAGCCAGACCAGGTATCCCAGGCCCCTTTCTGCGACCCGGACAGGTTCAGTTTGGTCTTGAGGTCATCCAGCATGCCCTGGGTATGTTGTACCCAGTCCCAGGGGGGGCGTACGTTCCCGGTCGCAGTGGCTTGAGAAGGCGCAGGAGGGGGGGGAGGCATTTCGGCAGCCAGGAGAAAACCGGAGTGCAATAGCAGGATGCTGCCAACTGCCAATAATGCCTGTTTAATCGGGTTCATACGCATCGTAAACTCCTGAGTAGCAAGGGGGTTAGTGATAACAACAGTAGTGACAATAGAAGGTTAGGGTTGGTTTCAAAGGGCCAATGTAACAAAGTGCTACAAAAACAGCATCACTCGAGGGCCTCTGTCGATTTGAGTCGCTGGCGCAACACAAACTTCTGGATTTTACCTGTGGCCGTCTTTGGAATGATGCCAAAAACCACTTCACGGGGCACCTTGTAGCGCGCAAGTCGGGACCGGCAGTGCTCCAAAATACCCTCGGCAGAGGGTAGGGCGCCTTCCTTCAGTTCAACAAAAGCGCAAGGCACCTCACCCCATTTTTCATCCGGCTTGGCAACGATCGCCGCCACCAGCACATCGGGGTGACGATAGAGTACATCCTCGACTTCCAGGGAGGAAATATTTTCCCCACCCGAAATGATGATGTCCTTGCTGCGGTCCTTGATCTTCACATAGCCATCCGGTTCAACCACGGCAAGGTCCCCTGAATGAAACCAACCGCCGGCAAACGCTTCCTCTGTGGCCCGGGGATTTTTGAGATACCCCTTCATGACGATATTGCCGCGAAACATGATTTCTCCCATGGTCTCCCCATCAGCGGGAACCGGCTGCAAGCTCTCAGGATGAAGCACGGCCATTGCTTCTTCCATCAAGTTGGGCACCCCCTGACGACCATTGAGTCGCGCCCGATCGGAAATTGACTTTTGGTTCCACGACTCATGTTTGACGCAAACCGCTGCGGGGCCGTAGGTTTCGGTCAGCCCGTAAACATGGGTGATGCTGATGCCGAGTTTTTCCATGCCTTCGATGATGGCGGCGGGAGGTGCTGCGCCGGCAATCAGCGCCGATACCGGATGACTTAACCCTTCCGGAATGAAATGCGCGGCATTGATCAGCATGCCGTGAACAATCGGTGCACCGCAAAAGTGAGTGACCCGATGTTGCTGAATCAACGCAAAAATAACTTGGGGGTCCACGCGTCGCAGACAGATATTGATGCCGCTGACCGCGGCCATGGTCCACGGGAAACACCAGCCATTACAGTGGAACATGGGGAGCGTCCACAGATAGACCGCGTGCTGGGGCATGCCCCAGCACAGGATGTTGGCCACCGCATTGAGATAGGCCCCACGATGATGGTAAACCACTCCCTTGGGATTGCCGGTCGTGCCCGAAGTATAGTTGAGGGAAATCGCATCCCACTCGTCCGGCGGCAGTTGCCAGGCATAGGCAGGATCTCCTTCGAGCAGAAACTGCTCGTACTCGATACTGCCCAGCAATTCGCCCGCAGACGCCGCAGGATCGTCCACGTCAATGATCAGCAGATCCTGATCCCCGAGCAGCGCCTTGACGTGGCGGATCACCGGTGCGAATTCACGATCAGTCAATAATACCCGGGCTTCGCCGTGGCGCAGCATAAACGCAATGGATTCGGCATCCAGTCGGGTATTTAGGGTGTTCAGAACCCCGCCCATCATGGGCACCCCAAAATGCGACTCGAACATGGCCGGGACATTGGGCAACATGGCAGCCACCGTATCGCCACGGCGCACCCCGCGCCTGATCAGGGCGGAAGCCAGGCGTCGACAGCGCGTGTAGGTGTCGGCCCAGGACAACACCCTGTTACCGTGGATTACTGCCGGTTTGTAGGGGAAAACAGTAGCCGCGCGTTCCAGGAATGTCAGCGGGGACAAAGACACATGGTTGGCCTGGTTCTGATCCAGTCCAACTGCGTCGGGGTGGCCGTGCATGGTGATCCTCCCAGGATCCTGACGGTTATTATGGCTGTGCAATGGGGATGATAGCCCAACCCTGAATATCAGCACCAGTCCGTTGACGTGCCGGTATACTTTCGTAGAATGTCCGCCTGATCAACCCTTACCGGAGGTTTTTTCATGATCACAACCCGTCAATGCATTGCTGTCACCGCGCTGCTGCTGTCCCTGCCCTGGATGTCTGCACGCGCAGCCTCGCCGCTGGATACGGTTCCAGAGAAAATGCCTTTCGATATTCCTTATGGTGCCCCAATCTCGCTTGAGCTCGCCCGTCAGGCCATCAACGCAGCCGCTGCGGAAGCGCGCTCACACCACTGGAAACTCAACATCGCGGTCGTGGATTCCGGAGGCAATTTGGTGGCTTTTGAACGCATGGACGGCGCCCAGCTGGCGTCCATCGCCATCTCGGAACATAAGGCCCGTGCGGCGGCCACGTTTCGGCGCGAAACCAAAATATTCGAAAATGCCATCCAGGTCGGCGGCAATACTTACGTGACCACCCTGGATGGCATCATTGCTTCACGCGGCGGGATTCCCCTGCTGCAAGAGGGCAAACTGATCGGCGCCATCGGCTGCTCCGGGGGCACCGGCTCACAAGACGAGGTGGCCTGTGCTGCGGGAGCGACCAGCCTCAATCACTGAGTACGGCATAAGGTTTGCGGCGGAATCAGTGCGGGTGCTTCCAACGGATCGAGTAGGAAGCCACCAGCACTTCCGCCAGCAATAGCACCAGCGCAAGTACAAAAGAACCAATACCACTTACAAACGAGCTCAACACAATGCGGTTGATCTGCAGCTTGCCACCGCTGGTCTCGGCCAGGAACAACTCCAACACTGTCAATCCAATCATGACCCCACAGATCGCCACAAAGGCCATGGAGATGTTGATCAACCACCCGCGGGTAGCGAGGTGCCGCAACTCGGTTTCAAAGCCAGATTGCTGGGAGACCGTGTAGCCCTCCCCATCCTGCAATCTGTCCTGCAAAAAACGCGAGCGGTCCACCACCCGCGACAGGCGCTGCGTCAACGCAGAAACCAGGTTAGCCACGGCAGTCAACAAAAATACGGGCGCCAGCGCAAGCTGGATGCCTTCAGTCAAAGAAACGGTATCCATGATCATGGGGAAAATTCAGAAGGTGGGAATATACCCTGCAAGCATCGGAATGGCTACGGCGCCCAGAATACCATGCAGCCCCATCGCCAGACTGGAATAGGTTCCCGCTTCGGGATGAACGCTGAAGGCGCGTGACGTGCCGATCCCATGTGCCGCAACACCAATGGCAAAACCGCGCTGCCACCAGGCTTTCATGCCTAGGCCATCCAGGACAAAGCGCGCCAGGATGGCTCCCAGGATACCGGTGACCACGGCAAATACGGCTGTCAGCGTCGGCGAGTAGCCCAAGCGCTCAGCCACACCCATGGCGATGGGTGCGGTCACTGATTTAGACACCATGGCTCCCACGATGGCCTGATCGGCACCCAGCCAATAGGAGATGCCCACGGCACTGAAAATGGAGGTCAGCCCTCCCGCCACCAAGGCCAACAGGAGCGGAATAACGCGCCCTTTGAGGCCACTCAAACCGCGATAGATCGGAATGGCCAGTGACACCGTGGCCGTGCCCAGCAGAAAGTGCACAAACTGGGCCCCCTCAAAATATTTGGTGTACGGCATATCAAGCAGCTGAAGACAGACAGCCACAATCACCACTGCAATAGCCACCGGATTGACGATGGGATTGCGCTGGCTGCGCATGTACAGGACATACCCGATCTGATAGGCGGTCAATGTCAGAATCAGCGCCAGCAATGGGCTGCCAGAGAGGTACACCCAGATTTCGTGAATTGGCAACGACTTATTCACTGTCTCCCCCTGGGCTTGTCACCTTGAGAACCACGGCCGTGACAGCAATGGTCAGAATCACACTGCTGAACAGGGCCAGAACCACGGCCCATGCGTGTTGCCGCAACTGGGGAAGGAACAGGATGACACCGGTGGCTGCCGGTACGAACAGCAGCCCCAGGTGCTGGCTGAAGGCATCCGATACCAGGGCCATGGAGTCCGGCACAGGGCCGCGCAGCGCGAGAAATCCCAGCAATAAAACGAGGCCGATGACCGGCCCCGGGATGTGGGGCAGGATGAAGTGAGAAACCAGCTCCCCTGCTCCCTGCCACAACAGGATATGAACCAGCCCCGGGATCATTTCTCCAGCAAGGCCCGCAGCATCCAGGCGGTTTTTTCGTGAATGTCCATCCGTTGCGTCAACAGATCAGCCGTAGGCTGGTCGTTGGCAGCATCAGCGAGCTTGAAAACGTCGCGCGCAGTCGCTGCCACCCGCTCATGACCATGCGTCAGGAGTTCCACCATGTGTTGTGCTTTGGGTGGGGTTGCCGGTGCATCGGGCAGCACGCTCAGTTTTCCAAACGCAGCGTACGAACCGGGGGCCGGAAAACCAAGTGCACGAATCCGCTCGGCAATCGGATCCACAGCATTCCAAAGTTCGGTGTACTGCCCCATGAACATCGTATGCAGCGTATTGAACTGGGGGCCCGTCACATTCCAGTGGAAATTGTGGGTGGTCAGATAGAGGGTGTAGGTATCTGCCAACAAACGACTCAATCCATGGGAAATCGCTTTGCGGTGGGCTTCAGAAATACCAATCTGGAGCGGTTTTGTTTTCTTGGTCATGATGCAAAAACCTCCTGCTTGCCTAATCCTGGCTTAAGTCCAGTCCGAGCCTGAATCGCCGCCCCCCGAATCCCAGGAACCGGAGTCGGACACCCCAAAATCCTGGCCACCCATGTCGCCATTGCCCATGGGTTCTTGGGGACGGGCCGATGCAGCGTGATCCGGACCCTCCACCAATCGGTGGGCCAGGGCTTCACCTGCCACCATCCCCGCACCCAGCGCCGCACCTGTGGCCAAAGTCCCCATCAAACCCGAACCACCCCCGCCCATGGGGGCCATCGGCTGTCCCATGGGCGCACTCCCCGGCGGATAGTAGCCGGCGGGAGGCTGTGCGTACTGCATGGTGGGATTTTGCCGCGACTGACGCCGCACCATCAAAATTACAAAAAACAATGCCAGACCACCAAGGCCAATAATCCAACCCCATGAAATTCCTCCAGAACCGGGTTCAACGGCGCCAACAGGTGTTGCTCCTGGGCGGCCCGCCAGTTCTTGGCGCAATTGCTGCACCGAGTTTGGATTGGCAAAGGGCAAGCCCGGCTCGAGCTTTTCTGCCATGGCCAACTCATTGCGGGCGGCGGCTATATCCCCCGACTGGGCCAGGACTTCAGCATTGACATAGTGTGCTTTGGCGCTATTGGGATGCAGGCTCACCACTTCCTGCATCATCTTCCGCGCCTCAGCAATGTGGCCGCTGCGGGTTGCTGCATAAACTTGATCCATGGTCGGTTCGGCAGCGGCTAGCGTAGCCTGCCCGATGATCCAGAGCGCAAAACACAGTCGTAACCAGAATTTCATACCTTCCTCCAGCACGTTCAAAAATAAAAACCCAAATGGCCAGTCCCCGAACGGAACCATGATGACACATCTCCGGTAAATGGGTACTCGGGCGGTTTTTACAAGCAATAATCGCTAAATTCTGAAAAGATTTTGATGCACGTCAAAATATGCTGCGACGCAACAGCGTAGATTTTTGGGTGGTTCTGCTTCAAACAAAAATCTGAAGGAGTTTTGACATGCCACTACACCCATTTATCCGAAATTTCGTTGCGGGGTCCGTATTCGCTGCTGTGTTACTGGCCCTGATCCCTTCAACTGCCTCAGCAATTCCCGTGTATGCCCGTCAGACTGGTGAGAAGTGCGTTGCCTGCCATGTGGGCGGCATGTACCCCCTGCTCACGTCTTTTGGCAGGATGT
>JAGWPH010000290.1 GCA_028870615.1 Betaproteobacteria bacterium | reverse complement strand
GGAGACCTTGGCGCCACGGGTGGCCACACCCGTGTTACGGCCTTTCTGTTGTTTGCGGTACTTTGTTCTAGCTGGCTGCAGCATTTCGGACTCCTGACTTACGGGGCTTTTTCTCGGGTTCTACTGCAGCCACTACCGGCTGCTCACCCCGACCCACGATTTCACCCTTGAATACCAGCACCTGCACACCGATTACACCATAAGTGGTCTTGGCTTCGGAAAACCCAAAATCGATGTCGGCACGCAGGGTATGCAACGGCACACGTCCTTCGCGATACCATTCGGTGCGCGCGATTTCAGCGCCATTGAGTCGTCCACTACTGGTGATCTTGATCCCCTGTGCCCCTAGGCGCATGGCGTTCTGCATCGCGCGCTTCATGGCACGGCGGAACATGACCCGCTTTTCCAACTGGCTGGTAATGCCATCGGCGATGATCTGTGCATCCAGTTCCGGCTTGCGGATCTCTTCGATATTCACCGCAACCGGCACGCCCATCAGACGCTGCAGACTGGTTCGCAAACTTTCGATGTCCTCACCCTTCTTGCCAATCACCACGCCTGGACGGGCGCTGTAAATGGTGATTTTGGCATTCTTGGCCGGCCGTTCGATGATCACGCGCCCCACTGAAGCATGAGCAAGCTTCTTCTTCAGAAAAGCACGGACTTTGATGTCGTCCTGAAGCATTCCCGGGAAGTTTTTGGAATTGGCAAACCACTTTGAGCTCCAATTTTTTAGAACGCTCAGGCGGAAGCCTATTGGATGAATTTTCTGACCCATGGTTATTCCTTGTCCGCGACAGTGACGTAGATGTGGCAAGTGGGCTTTACAATACGATTACCCCGCCCCTTGGCCCGTGCCGTGAATCGCTTCAACACCGGCCCCTTTTCCACACAAATCGTGGCTATCTGAAGCTCGTCCACATCCAGACCGAGATTGTGTTCGGCATTGGCAATAGCGGATTCGAGCACCTTCTTGATGATCTTGGCGCCCTTCTTGGGGCTGAACGTCAATAGGCTAAGTGCCTTATCTACCTTGAGGCCACGAATCTGGTCGGCGACGAGTCGACCTTTCTGGGCCGACAGGCGCACGCCGCGCAGCGTTGCTTGTACATTCATGGTCAGGCTCCTTGCTTCTTGGCCGGAGCGACTTTCTTGTCCGCTGCGTGGCCTTTGAAAGTACGCGTCATTGAAAACTCGCCCAATTTATGCCCGACCATGTTCTCAGTGATATACACCGGAATATGTTGTTTGCCGTTATGAACGGCGATGGTCAGGCCGACAAAATCAGGCAGCACCGTAGAACGGCGCGACCATGTCTTGATGGGCCGCTTGTCCTTGGAAGACACGGCGGTTTCCACTTTTTTCATGAGATGACCGTCAACAAACGGTCCTTTTTTAACTGAACGAGCCATAGTCGTTACCCTTAAGCGGAATGACGGCGACGAACGATCATATTGTTCGTGCGCTTGTTCTTGCGAGTACGATAGCCCTTGGTCTGAGTACCCCAGGGACTAACCGGATGGCGGCCTGCCGCCGTCTTGCCTTCACCACCACCATGCGGGTGATCGACCGGGTTCATGGCTACGCCTCGAACCGTCGGACGGATACCGCGCCAACGCTGAGCTCCTGCCTTACCGATGGAGCGCAGGTTATGTTCCTCATTGCCCACTTCACCGATAGTGGCCCGGCAATCCACATGGACCCGGCGAATTTCGCCGGAACGCAGTCGCAACTGGGCGTAAGCCCCTTCGCGAGCCAACAATTGGACTGATGTTCCTGCTGAACGGGCCAACTGGGCCCCTTTACCAGGCTGCATCTCGATACAGTGAATGGTGCTTCCTACCGGAATGTTGCGCAGTGGCAAGCAGTTTCCCAACTTGATTGGCGCTTCAATGCCACTCATCAATTGGGCGCCCTGGGCGATCCCCTTGGGAGCAATGATGTATCTGCGCTCACCGTCGGCGTAACAAAGCAAGGCAAGGTTGGCAGTACGATTAGGATCGTATTCCAGACGCTCGACCACTGCAGAAATTCCATCTTTGTTACGACGAAAATCCACGAGACGATAGTGTTGACGATGCCCACCGCCTTGATGACGCGTGGTGATATGGCCGTTGTTGTTGCGACCCGCCTTCCTGGACTGCTTTTCCAACAAACCCTGTACCGGTGCACCCTTGTGCAGATCCGGGCTAACGACCCGAATGACTCCGCGCCGGCCAGGGGAGGTGGGTTTCATCTTGATGATTGCCACGACTTATTCCCCCCCGACGAGATTAATTTCCTGGCCTGGCTTGAGGCAGACATAGGCCTTCTTCCAGTCCTTCCGCTTTCCTGTGAAACGCCCAGAGCGCTTATGCTTGCCCTTGACGTTAGCCACCTGGACACTTTCGACCTGCACTTTGAACAGGTGTTCTACCGCCGCCTTGATTTCAGGCTTGGTGGCATCAGTGGCCACGCGGAAAATGACCTGCTCAAACTTGTCAGCCACAAAAGTGCTTTTTTCCGACACGATCGGGGCTTCGATGATTTGCAGCAGGCGTGCTTCGTTGGTTTGAGCGCTCATGCCAGCACCTCCTCAAATTTCTTGACTGCACCCAGAGTCAGCACAACTTTTGGGAAACGAATCAGATTGACCGGGTCAGCCTCACTCACTTCCAGCACCAGGGCGTTGGCCAGATTACGGGAAGACAGATACAGGTTGTCATCCAGATTGTCGGTAATAATCAGCACGCGGTCATAACCCATGCCTTTGATCTTTCCGGCCAGAACTTTGGTTTTTGGAGAGTCCATCACAATTCGTTCTACCACCACCAACCGATCTTCGCGCACCAATTGCGACAGGATCGAGCACAGTCCGGCGCGATACATTTTGCGGTTGATCTTGTGCGAAAAGTTCTCATCCGGGCTGGACGGGAAAATCTTGCCACCACCACGCCACAGTGGACTGGAAGCCATCCCGGCACGGGCACGGCCTGTTCCTTTCTGGCGCCAGGGCTTACGCGTGGACTTGGCAATTTCGCTGCGGCCCTTCTGGGCACGCGTGCCTTGTCTGGCATTGGCCTGAAACGCGACCACCAACTGGTGTATCAGGGATTCGTTGTACTCCCGGCCAAACAGGTCATCGGATGCAGCGACGGTCGAATTAGATTGACCGTTATCATCAATGAGTTTGAGCTCCATGTTATGCCGCTCCCTTGGCTGCAGGCTGCACGATCACGTGACCGCCTTTGGAACCCGGAACCGCTCCTTTGATCAGGAGTAGTTTGCGTTCAATATCGATCCGAACGATTTCGAGACTTTGCGCAGTGCGTCGGACGTTACCCAGATGCCCCGCCATGCGCTTGCCTGGAAATACGCGACCCGGATCCTGTGCCATGCCTATGGAGCCAGCGCTGTTATGGGAACGTGAATTACCGTGGCTGGCCCGGTTTGAGCTGAAGTGGTGTCGCTTAATGGCGCCTGAGAAACCTTTACCCTGAGAGGTACCGGTCACATCCACTTTTTGCCCGACCTGAAAAACATCCAGTGCAATAATATTGCCGGGAGCCATGTTGGCGATTTGTTCAGGTGTCACATGGAACTCACGCGTGAACGTGCCCGCAGTGACACCGGCTTTTGCCAGATGACCTGCTTGCGCCTTGGTGACCCGGCTGGCACGACGCGTGCCATAAGTCACCTGAACAGCCGAATAGCCATCCGTGGCAGAATTTTTGATCTGGGTGACGCGATTATCGCCCACATCGACGACGGTGACCGGAATTGCTTCGCCGTCCTCGGTGAACACTCGCGTCATGCCGACTTTGCGGCCGACGAGTCCTAGAGTCATTGCCATTTCCTTATGTTTGTTAACCCGCCATCACCGTTATTGGCTTGGGTCGGGCGCCGATTCCAATTGATCAGCTTGTATTACCATCCGTCCCAACAGGACGTTTTCTACATCCAACTTACAATTTGATTTCGACATCCACACCGGCTGGCAAATCCAGCTTCATAAGCGCATCAACCGTCTTGTCGGTTGGGTCGACAATATCCATCAGGCGCAGGTGCGTACGAATTTCAAACTGGTCCCGCGACGTCTTGTTGACGTGGGGAGACCGTAACACATCGAAACGCTCGATTCGGGTAGGCAGGGGCACGGGGCCCTTGACCACTGCACCCGTACGCTTGGCCGTTTCGACGATTTCCAAAGCCGACTGATCAATGAGACGATAGTCAAACGCCTTGAGGCGAATACGTATTTTCTGATGAGTGATCGCTGTAGCCATGATGCCCCCCTAATTACTCGATAACCTTGGACACCACGCCGGCGCCCACTGTACGGCCACCCTCGCGAATCGCAAAGCGTAAACCTTCTTCCATCGCAATCGGCGCAATCAACGCCACCGTCACCGCCACATTGTCACCCGGCATCACCATCTCCGTCCCCGCCGGCAACTCGATCGCCCCTGTCACATCCGTCGTCCGAAAATAAAACTGCGGACGATACCCCTGGAAAAACGGCGTATGACGACCACCCTCATCCTTCGACAATACATAAATCTCCGCCGTAAACTTCGTGTGCGGCGTAATCGATCCCGGCTTCGCCAGCACCTGACCACGCTCCACCTCCTCACGCTTCGTCCCGCGCAGCAGCACACCCACGTTGTCTCCAGCCTGCCCCTGATCCAGCAGCTTGCGGAACATCTCCACCCCCGTGCACACCGTCTTCTGCGTCGCCTTCAACCCTACAATCTCCAGTTCCTCGCCCACCTTGACCACACCGCGCTCAACACGCCCGGTCACCACCGTGCCACGACCAGAAATCGAAAATACGTCTTCCACAGGCATCAAAAATGCCCCGTCAATCGCACGCTTGGGCTCCGGAATGTACGTGTCCAGGGCTTCCGCCAAACGCCAGATGGCCGGCTCACCCATCTCCGACTGATCGCCTTCCAGCGCCTTCAACGCACTGCCAATAATAATGGGCGTGTCATCCCCCGGAAAATTGTACTTCGACAGCAACTCCCGGACTTCCATCTCCACCAGCTCCAGCAGTTCCTTGTCGTCCACCATGTCGGCCTTGTTCATGAACACCACAATGTAGGGAACCCCTACCTGGCGTGCCAACAAAATGTGCTCCCGCGTCTGCGGCATCGGACCGTCTGCCGCCGATACCACCAAAATCGCCCCATCCATCTGCGCCGCACCAGTAATCATGTTCTTCACATAATCCGCGTGCCCAGGACAGTCCACATGCGCGTAGTGCCGCGCTTGCGTCTCATATTCCACGTGCGCCGTGTTGATCGTAATCCCCCGCGCCTTCTCTTCCGGAGCCGAATCAATCTGGTCGTAGCTCTTCGCCTCCCCACCAAACTTCTTCGCCAGCACCATCGTCATCGCCGCAGTCAAAGTCGTCTTGCCATGGTCCACGTGTCCAATCGTCCCCACGTTGACATGGGGCTTCGTGCGTTCAAACTTACCTTTTGCCATGATGCTTCCTCAAATATCCGATTTGGCCTACTTCTTGTTGATAATCGCTTCCGCTACATTGCGCGGAGCTTCGGAGTAATGCTTGAATTCCATCGTGTAAGTGGCCCGTCCTTGAGTCGCTGAACGCAGCGAAGTGGAATAGCCAAACATTTCAGCCAGCGGCACCTCCGCCTTGATGACCTTGACCCCTGCCACATCCTCCATGCCTTGAACCATGCCACGGCGCGAAGAAAGATCGCCAACCACATTACCCATGAATTCGGGGGGTGTTTCCACTTCCACCGCCATCATGGGTTCCAGCAAGACCGGGTTGGATTTGCGCATGCCGTCTTTGAACGCCATGGAGGCAGCCATTTTAAAGGCATTTTCGTTGGAGTCCACGTCATGGTAAGAACCATAATGCAAAGTAACTTTGACATCCACGACCGGGAAGCCAGCCAAAACACCGTTTGGCAAAGTGTCAATCAGTCCCTTTTCAACTGCCGGGATATATTCACGAGGCACCACGCCACCTTTGATGGCATCCACAAATTCAAAACCTTTGCCGATTTCATTGGGCTCCACCTTGAGCACCACATGGCCATATTGACCACGACCACCAGATTGCTTCACGAATTTGCCTTCGACACTATCTACATGGCCACGGATGGTTTCGCGATAGGCCACTTGGGGTTTGCCCACTGTCGCTTCCACACTAAACTCGCGGCGCATGCGATCCACGATAATTTCGAGGTGCAACTCGCCCATTCCAGAAATAATCGTCTGTCCTGACTCTTCATCGGTGTGAACACGGAACGAAGGGTCTTCCTGAGCCAGGCGATTGAGGGCAACTCCCATCTTTTCCTGGTCAGCCTTAGTCTTGGGCTCCACGGCCTGGGAAATGACGGGCTCGGGAAACTCCATCTTTTCAAGAGTAATCAGCTTGTCCGGATCGCTCAGCGTGTCACCAGTGGTCGCTTCTTTCAAGCCTACAGCTGCTGCGATATCACCAGCGTGCACTTCCTTGATTTCTTCACGCTGGTTGGCATGCATCTGCAAAATCCGGCCGATTCGCTCCTTACGGCCCTTAGTTGGGTTGTAAATGGTATCGCCGGAATGGACCACGCCGGAATATACACGGAAGAAAATCAATTGGCCCACGAACGGGTCGGTCATGATCTTGAATGCCAGAGCCGAGAACGGCTCCTTATCATCCGCTTTGCGGGAGCCCATCTGGCCGTTTTCCAGCTCGCCTTCCACTGGAGGAATATCCACCGGAGAAGGCAAGTAGTCGATCACGGCGTCGAGCATGGCCTGCACACCCTTATTCTTGAAAGCGCTGCCACACAACATCGGGACGATTTCACCGGAAATGGTCCGTATGCGCAGGCCGCGACGGATCTCGTCGGCAGACAACTCGCCCGACTCGAGGTATTTGTTCATCAATTCTTCGGAAGCCTCGGCAGCCGCTTCCACCATTTTCTCCCGCCACTCGTCCGCCATTTCTTGAAGGTTGGCGGGAATGTCCATGAACTCAAACTTCATTCCTTGCGAGGCCTCATCCCACACGATGGCCTTCATTCGAACAAGATCCACCACCCCCGCGAACTTTTCCTCATCACCGATGGGGATCTGGATCAGTACAGGGTTGCCGCGCAGGCGCTCCTTGATCTGGCGGTAGACCTTGAAAAAGTCGGCCCCGACACGGTCCATTTTATTGACGAATGCAAGACGCGGCACACCGTACTTGTTAGCCTGACGCCACACTGTTTCGGATTGGGGTTGCACACCGCCCACAGAGTCGTACACCATGCAGGCCCCATCCAGCACCCGCATGGAGCGCTCTACTTCAATCGTAAAGTCCACGTGACCCGGCGTATCAATGATGTTGATGTGATGCTCGGGAAACTTGCCTTCCATTCCTTTCCAGAAACAGGTGGTAGCCGCTGAAGTAATTGTAATGCCGCGCTCCTGCTCCTGTTCCATCCAGTCCATGATGGCCGCACCGTCATGCACTTCGCCGATTTTGTGCGATACGCCGGTGTAAAACAGGACACGCTCGGTCGTAGTGGTCTTACCCGCATCAATATGTGCGGAAATACCAATGTTTCGGTACCGTTCGATGGGTGTTTTACGAGCCAATTTCTTCTGCCTATTAAGTGTTCAATCAACACGCCAAGGGCCCGGTATTCCACCTGGGCCCAAAAACGCCTCTGTATCATCCTGGCAAGCCATCCCCGCATGGGACCCTGCCCCCAAATCGAGCGCCCCTCTTTGGGCGCCGATATCCGCTACCTGTCGTGAGCCGACCGCGGATCGTGATTCGGGTTAAAACCGGTAATGCGCGAACGCCTTATTAGCCTCCGCCATACGATGCACCTCTTCGCGCTTCTTGATGGCACCGCCACGACCTTCGGAAGCATCGATCAATTCCCCGGCCAAACGCAGACCCATGGATTTTTCGCTACGCTTGCGAGCTGCCTCACGCAACCAGCGCATGGCCAATGCCGTACGGCGGCTGGCACGCACTTCCACCGGAACCTGGTAATTGGCCCCGCCTACCCGCCTGCTTTTGACTTCGACCATTGGGCGCGCGTTGTTGAGTGCCGTCATGAAAACTTCGATGGCATCCTTACCGGACTTTTGCGAAATGGCTTCCATGGCACGGTACACGATCTGCTCTGCAACGGACTTCTTGCCGGAATCCATGATGACGTTCACGAACTTGGAAATATCGGTATTTCCAAATTTTGGATCGGGTAGAACTTCGCGCTTGGGGACTTCTCTACGACGGGGCATGGTGTGCTCTCTTCAGAATTTTTAGGCAAATGACCTTAAGCTGCCTTCGGACGTTTGGCGCCGTACTTGGAACGGGACTGTTTGCGATCTTTGACGCCAGCAGTATCCAGGCTACCGCGCACCGTGTGGTAACGCACCCCTGGAAGATCCTTGACCCGGCCCCCGCGGATCAGCACCACCGAGTGCTCTTGCAGGTTGTGTCCTTCACCACCTATGTAGCTGGTCACTTCAAACCCGTTGGTCAGCCGTACCCGAGCCACCTTACGCAAGGCCGAATTGGGCTTTTTGGGCGTTGTGGTGTAGACGCGAGTACACACGCCACGCTTTTGCGGCGAGTTGGCAAGCGCTGGAACCTTGCTTTTGGCCTTCTTTGCGATTCGCGGCTTGCGAATCAACTGATTGATTGTAGGCATTATTCTTTATATCCAATGATCCACGAAGGACAGCCTCTACAGGAACAAATCGGAATTTGCCCCAAAAAAGACTGATGATTCTAGTTTGCAGGCTTGTTCTTGTCAAGCCACCTGCTCG
>JAGWPH010000289.1 GCA_028870615.1 Betaproteobacteria bacterium | reverse complement strand
CGGCAATGCACTTGCCTGTCGCGCGGCACTTGCGGTGCTGGATATTTTTGAGGAGGACCGCGTCATCGAATCCAATCGCGCCCGTCAGACACGGTTTGATGCCATGACAACTGCCTTGAGTCGGCACCCAAAAATTTCAAATTTTCGCCAGCGTGGCATGATCTGGGCCTTCGAAGTAAATAGCGGACGCGCCGACTTTGCACGCGTATTTCACCACGCAGCGTTGCAACATCAACTGCTGCTCCGCCCTATCGGGTCGACGGTCTATTTCATGCCACCCTATATCATCACCGATGCCGAATTCCAGCATTTGGTCGATGCTACGCTGGCGAGCTTGAATCAGGTGCTGGCATGATTCGAACCTGGTTTGTCACCGGCACGGATACAGGAATTGGAAAAACCACAGTTGCTTCAACGTTGTTACATCGATTGCACTGCAATGGCTTGTCTACCTTGGGGATGAAGCCTGTGGCCACCGGTTGTCATTATGACGGAGGACTGTGGATCAATGAGGACGTGGAACAGCTGGTCCGGCATTCTTCCCTTCCAGTCCTGCGCAACCCTGGTGAGTTCAGCCCAGATGAGGATCGTGCTGTATCCTGGCAGATGGTTAATCCTTATGCTTTCGAACCGGCCATTGCTCCACATATTGCTGCAGCTCAAGCCGGCGTCGAGATCAAGTTTTCAGTCATTCAGTCCGCTCTGCATCAGCTACAAACGCGCGCGGAGGCCGTGGTTATCGAAGGAGCTGGGGGGTTTCGGGTCCCCCTGGGGCAGGATGGGGATACTGCGGAACTATGCCGGGTGCTGGCTGTTCCCATCATACTGGTGGTGGGAATGCGATTGGGCTGCATCAATCACGCACTCTTGACGGTAGAGGCCCTGATGGCGCGTAAACTGATTCTGGCAGGGTGGGTGGCCAATCAGGTCGACCCGCACATGGAAGCCTTCGGGGCCAATCTGGCGAGATTGATGACGGATATTCCGGCACCTTGTCTGGGCGTGGTACATTTTCAACACAATCCTGAAATCAAGACAGTGCCCTTGACGATCGAGTCCCTGCTGCAGTAGCCAATTGGAAGGGCAACCCGTTAGAATCGCTCATCGTTAAGCAGGAATCCTCCATGCTGTTGTGGTTTGTCATCACCTACTGGATCATTTCCGTGGCCATTGGGCTATGGGTTGCCTTGCGGGTCCACAATACCGCTGATTATGCTTCTGCAGGGCATAGCATGCCGCTTTATGTGGTCACGGCCACCGTGTTTGCCACGTGGTTTGGTTCAGAAACCGTACTTGGAATTCCAGCCACTTTCCTCAAGGAAGGCCTCCATGGTGTTGTCGCTGACCCTTTTGGTTCCTCCCTCTGCTTGATTCTAGTGGGGCTATTTTTTGCAATCCCCCTGTACCGAAAAAAATTGCTGACCATCGGAGACTTCTACCGCCTTCAATATGGACGCACCGTGGAGGTTCTGGTCACGCTTTGTATTGTCATCTCTTACCTGGGTTGGGTTGCCGCTCAGATCAAGGCCCTGGGCCTGGTCTTCAATGTGGTTTCCGATGACATGATATCGAAAGAGACGGGGATGCTGGTGGGTGCAGCGACAGTCATGATTTATACGTTGTTTGGCGGTATGTTGTCCGTGGCCATTACCGATTTCATCCAGATGATCATTATCATGCTGGGAATGGTTTACATCGCGTGGGATCTGAGCGGCACCGCAGGCGGTGTGGGAGCCGTCATTAATCACGCGGCGGCGGCTGGCAAGTTCAATTTCTGGCCTGAATGGCAGTGGGGTGAGGTCATCGGTTTCTTTGCGGCATGGATTACCATGATGCTGGGCTCGATTCCACAGCAGGACGTGTTTCAGCGCATTTCTTCCTCTAACAACGAAAAAACCGCACGCAATGCCTCTGTTTTGGGAGGCAGCCTGTATTTCCTGTTCGCATTCATTCCCATGTTTCTGGCTTATTCTGCAACCTTAATTGATCCCGATCTGGTCCGTCAGTATCTGGACTCTGATTCGCAATTGATTCTACCTAAACTGATCCTGGCGCATTCGCCATTATTTGCGCAAGTCATGTTTTTCGGAGCGCTCCTGTCTGCCATCAAAAGCTGTGCATCAGCCACGCTGTTGGCCCCTTCGGTAACCTTTGCTGAAAATATCATTCGCGGCTTTTACAAACACATGACCGATCAACAATTGCTGAAGGTGATGCGCATCGTGGTGCTGGCATTCACCGGATTGGTCACTTTCATCGCCATACGCTCCGAAATGTCGATTTTCAAAATGGTAGAAAGTGCCTACAAAATCACGCTGGTGGCGGCGTTCGTTCCGCTGGTTTTTGGGCTGTACTGGAAACGGGCTACGCCTTTGGGTGGTTTACTGTCAGTGACACTGGGAGCGGGTATCTGGATCATTTGTGAACTGCTGATGCCACTGGCTATCATTCCCCCTCAGTTGGCGGGTCTGATGGCCAGCCTGGTGGGTATGATCGGAGGCTCCCTGGTGGCTAGCCGAAAGGCATTGAAGGCAGCCTAAGCTTCATTGCGTCAGCCAGAAGCGCAGGAGCATGGCCAGACTCACCATGACGATCAGGGGGCGGATCAGCCGGGCTCCTCCCCGGATCATGACATGGGAGGCTATTGTGGCCCCTAGCATCTGCCCCAGCATCATCGACAACGCCGTAAACCACAACACGTGGCCACCCAGAACAAATACCCCCACCGAAGCCAGATTGCTTATGAAGTTGAATGCCTTGGCATGGGCTGTGGCTTGAATCAAGGTCTGCCCACGTAAGGCGACCCCCGCGAGCGAAAAAAAAGAACCTGTGCCAGGCCCAATCAAGCCGTCATAAAATGCGATGACCGGGAGAATTACAGATTGGTAATACCGCAGTCCAAGACGTGGACGTGATTCCAGTTGTCCAGCTGCGGGGACCAACAAAAAATAGGTGGCGATGCCGATCAGTACGAGCGGGATAGCATACCTGAGTAGGGGGGCTGGCAGGGCCTGAACCAGGGCGGTACCGCTGCCTGCAGCGAAGAAACAGTACAGGAGAGGGCGCCGAATTTCCTCCGGCCTGAGAAAACCTTTGCGCATGAGCATCAGTGAAGCCGTCAGAGTCCCCATGCTGCCTTGCACCTTATTGGTAGCCAAGGCGTTGAGAGGTGGCACCCCGGCGAGCAGTAGGGCAGGGACAGTGACAAGTCCGCCGCCACCAGCCAGCGTATCGATGAAACCTGCAAAAGTGGCCACCAAAGGCAAGAGCAGGGCGGCAGAGAGTGACAAGTCCATAATGTGAACATTTGGTTCAAGGCTTTAACCGGTGTAGAGTAGGGACAATTTTGCCGAGGTGCAAATCGACAACAATAAAGCGAGGAGATTCATATGGATAATAGCCGTCGTGATTTTTTTCAAAAATCCACCGTCGCCGCTGCTGCCGGCATGATGGGGCTGTCTTCCAACACGACTATGGCCGAATCCCAGGAATCGGGCCATCAGAAGCAGGAGGCGCATCAGATGGTAAAAGGATTGACACTCTTGTCGATGCTTCAAAAAGACGGTGCAGAAACACTTGGGGTCAAAACACCCGCCGGCATTCTTGATGTGCGTGCAGCAGCTCGAGGACTCAAAAAATCCGCTCCCTTGACGCTTGACGAGTTGCTTCAGGGAGGCAATGCGGCGGGGTTGTACAATTTGATTGCGACGGCCCAGCAGGGCTCGGGCCCCAGGTTCCTGGTCAATGAGTCAGCAATAACTTATGGGCGACTGTTTCAAAAACCAGGAAAAATTGTCTGTATCGGGTTGAATTACCGCAATCATGCCCGTGAAATTGGCATGCAACCCCCTCGGGTCCCGCCTTTATTCAACAAATATAACAATACGTTGGCAGCTCAGCATTGTACGATTCAGGTTCCGCCCAAGGAAATTTCATACAAACTCGACTACGAGACTGAATTGCTGGTCGTTATGGGTCAGTCGGCGCGTAATGTCAGTGAAGACCAAGCGCTGGCTTGTGTGGCAGGGTATTGCACGGGGCAGGACTTTTCGGCACGGGATCTTCAACTCGAGTTACCGAATGGCCAATGGATGATTGGC
Organism: Betaproteobacteria bacterium; assembly: GCA_028870615.1. Lineage (GTDB taxonomy): Bacteria > Pseudomonadota > Gammaproteobacteria > Burkholderiales > Ferrovaceae > JAJZRV01. The sequence continues at coordinate 1,139 of JAGWPH010000289.1, read as the reverse complement.
AAAACACTCGATCACTTCGCTCCCATCGGACCGTATTTTGTTTCAGCGGACTTGGTGGGCAATCCCAATGCCCTGAAAATAGAAACGCGGGTCAACGGAGAACTGCGTCAATCCTCTAACACTTCTGACTTCATCTTCAATACCCAGCAGATTATTGCTTACATTAGCCGGCATTTCCCGCTGGAACCTGGCGATATTATCTTTACAGGAACCCCTGAAGGCGTCATTCAGGGTAAACCAGTTGATCAGCGCGTATGGCTGAAAGCCGGGGACCGCGTCGAATCCTCGATTGAAAAATTGGGAACGCTCCAGTTTTCCCTGGTGTAAGGGGGGACTACTGGGCCAGTTTGGGAGCTGAGACTACGCCATAGGAAGACCCGGAACCACCGGCATTGATCGGTGCACAGCCTGTGGACATTTGGGCGGTTATATATTTACTGTTTCCGCCGATGGCTGAAATGATATGCATGCAGGCCATGGCCGTAATGGATTGACTGGTGCCGGGAGTGACATTACTGATAACCGGTACAGTGGCATATTCGCAACTGTGGTTTCCGGATTCACTGCAGTTGTTGACGAGATTGTAGAGATTATTTTGGTCCCCGGTTTGGAGCCAGACCTGGTCTCCGGCACTTAGTGTAGTGGAGTTGCCATTGGCGATCAAACTTTGAATGGTACTGTCACTATTGTCCTGAGTATTGTTCAAGGATGACCATTGGCCCGTGCAGCAGTTGCTGCCGGTACAAGAAGTGGCGCTATTCCCGCCACTGTAGGCATAAGAGGAGCCGATCTGGAACACATAAGGCTGATTGGTTTCAGGATTATTGAGCGGTTGATTGGTATTCGAATTCCAATACTGATTGAACATACAGGATCCAATCGTCATGGGCAGAGTGATTCCTCCTGGTCCCATGACCGTTGGCGCCTGAACCACGGCGATTGCTGAGGCGGTGACATTGCTGGTCTGCATGCCAAAAATTGGAGCGAAATAGAGTTTGACCTGCTTTGTGAGCGTTACTTTCACAGCAGCTTCGTTGCTTGGTGCTGAAGGATTCAGTGTTTGCCAATAATTGGCCACAACGGCAAGAGAATCATTGCCGGTTACAGAGATATTGAGTGGGACCGTATTGGTGGCATTG
>JAGWPH010000288.1 GCA_028870615.1 Betaproteobacteria bacterium | reverse complement strand
GGCGCCGGCCCGCCTGGGTCGCGTCATCGGACCTTCGCTGGGTCAGGAAGAGGTGCCGGAAGCTATCGAACAGTTGATTGCCGTGTATCTGGAAGTACGACTGCATGCGGAAGAACGTTTTGTGGATGTGGTGGAGCGTATCGGCATCGAGCCGTTCCGGGCGCGCGTTTATGCGCAACCCGAGCCTGAGGCGCTGTATGCCTGAGCTGATTCGTGATCATGCCATTGTGCAGGACAGCTACCTTCCCCGAGTGACATCCCTCACAGGCGTTGACCCGTGGGAGGACATCATTGTGTCGCCGGACCTGTTGCTGGCCGAGCGCGACAGCTTGACGCAGCGTCCCGGAAAACTCGGGGTGTGGCTGGAAACCTCGGATGATCCGGAAGTGATTGCCAAGGATCTGGTCCACCTGGATCTGGTGGTGGTGCATTTTCCCGTATTCACGGATGGGCGTGGGCACAGCACGGCGCGCCTGCTGCGTGAACACTATCATTATCAAGGAGAGATTCGCGCCATGGGCGATGTATTCAAGGAAACACTGCATTATCTGGCGCGTTGTGGATTCAATGCCTTTGCGTTGCGTCCTGGCGAATCCCCTGAAAGTGCGTTGAGCGGCCTGGATGTCTTTAGTGAGGCCTACCAGACCTCGGTAGAGCATCGCTTCCCCTTGTTTAGGCGTCGTCTGGTAGGCGCAACCGATACGGGAAAACCATCATGAGTCTAGTGAACCGGATACAGGAAACATTGACCCTGTTGCAGCGTGCCGCGCGGGATTTTCAACCGCTTGTCATGGCCAGCAGCCTGGGTGCTGAAGACATGGTCCTGATCGACCTGATCTTCAAACACGATCTGCCCGTGGATATCTTTACCCTGGACACCGGGCGTCTGCCCGAATCCACCCAGCGTCTGATGGCGCGCGTGCAGGAAGTCTATGGCAAACCGATCCGGGTGGTTTTTCCCGAATCGGCTGCAGTGGAAGCGTTGGTGATGCGGAACGGGATCAACGGGTTCTACCACAGCATCGAGGCCCGCCTCGCGTGCTGTGCTGTACGCAAGGTGGCGCCTCTCAAACGGGCGCTGGCAGGACAAAAAGCCTGGCTGACCGGCCTGCGCCGCGACCAGTCACCGACCCGCGCCACATTGGCCAGCGAAGCCTGGGATGCCGATTACGGCCTCACCAAATTCAGTCCACTGGCCGAGTGGACGCGCGCTGACGTCTGGAGTTATCTCAAAGTCCAGCAGGTGCCTTATAACCCATTGCATGACCAGGGTTTTGCCAGTATCGGTTGCAGTCCCTGTACGCGCGCCCTCCAGCCCGGCGAAGACGAACGTGCCGGACGCTGGTGGTGGGAACATCCTGAAACCAAAGAATGCGGGCTGCACTTGTCGGCACAGCCTGAAAGGAGCATCGCATGAACAATCATCACAGCGCGGAGATCCTTGATCTGCACCCGCATCGCGCAGGCCGCACTGAACCTTTGGACCACCTGGATCGCCTGGAGGCCGAAGCCATCCACATCATGCGCGAAGTGGCGGCCGAGTGCCGCCATCCGGCCCTGCTGTTTTCGGGCGGAAAAGATTCCATCGTTCTGTTACGGCTTGCGGAAAAGGCATTCCGCCCCAATGGGTTTCCCTTTCCGCTGGTGCACATCGACACCGGGCACAATTTCCCCGAAGTGATCGCCTTCCGTGATCGTCTGGCCCACGAACTGGGCGAACGCCTGATCGTGCGCAGCGTCGAAGACTCCATCCGGCAGGGACGGGCACGCGTCAAAGAGGCCAATGACAGCCGCAATGCATTGCAGGCAGTGACCCTGGTGGACGCCATCAACGAATTCCAGTTTGATGCCTGTCTTGGCGGGGCACGCCGCGACGAAGAAAAAGCGCGGGCCAAGGAACGCATTTTTTCTTTTCGCGATGAATTTGGGGTGTGGGACCCCAAAAACCAGCGCCCGGAAATCTGGAGCCTCTACAATGCCCGGGTGCATCCCGGAGAAAACCTGCGGGTGTTTCCCATCAGCAATTGGACCGAGCTGGATGTGTGGACCTATATTGGTCGCGAGCGTCTTGCCGTGCCGGAAATCTACTACGCCCATCAGCGCGCCATCGTGCGTCGCGGCACCCAGCTGGTGCCGGTGACTGCGCTTACGCCGCCTCTGGCGGATGAGGCGGTGGAACAGGTTTCGGTGCGTTTTCGCACCGTGGGGGATATTACCTGTACCTGCCCGGTAGCCTCCACGGCCGCCACGGTGGAAGCCATCATTGCCGAGACGGCCGTGACATCCATCACCGAACGCGGGGCCACCCGGATGGACGATCAGACGTCGGATGCTTCCATGGAGCTTCGCAAAAAACAGGGGTACTTTTGATGGACCAGGCAGAAGGGATCATGCACACAGAATTGTTGCGCTTTATTACCTGCGGTTCGGTGGATGATGGCAAGAGCACCGTCATCGGCCGCCTGCTGTTCGACAGCAAAGCCATTTTTGCCGACCAGCTTGCGGCGATTACCGCCACCTCCAAACGGCGCGGGTTGTCCGAGGCCGATCTCGCCCTGCTGACCGACGGGCTTCAGGCAGAACGCGAGCAGGGCATCACCATTGATGTGGCCTACCGCTATTTCAGTACGCCGATGCGTCGCTTCATCATTGCCGACACACCGGGACACGAGCAGTACACGCGCAACATGGTCACGGGGGCCAGTACGGCGGATCTGGCCATCATCCTGATGGATGTGCGCAAAGGGGTGTTGTCCCAAACCCGGCGCCATGCACACCTGGTGCGTCTGCTCGGGATTCGGCGGGTGGTTGTGGCCATCAATAAAATGGATCTGGTGGACTACGACAAGCAAGCCTTTCAACGGGTGTGCGACGAATTTATGGCGTTTGCCACACCGCTGGGATTTGAAACCATCACACCAGTCCCCATGAGTGCATTGCATGGCGACATGGTGGTGGAGCGCGGCACCGGGCTGCCCTGGTACTCAGGAAAAACCTTGCTGCAGGCGCTGGAAAGCACCCCGGTGGACGAGGAAGTCGTGCACGCCCCATTCCGTTTTCCGGTGCAGTTGGTCAATCGCCTGCGCGTTGCGGCGGGCGATGAAGAACGCGGGTATCTGGGACGCATTGAATCCGGCACCATCGCGGTGGGCGATGAAGTGGTGGTATTGCCGGCTGGTGTTCATACCACCGTCTCGGCGATTTTGACTTACGATGGTCCGCTGCGGGATGCCCGTGCCGGACAGTCGGTGACGCTGACCCTGAAGGACCCGGTGGATGTGTCGCGCGGCGACATGATTGCCGGTCGCGTCAGCGCCCCGCGCTGCGATAAATCTTTCGATGCCCTGATGTGCTGGTTTTCGGCGACGCCGCTGGACCCGTCGCGCCGGTTTCTGGTGCGCCATACCACGCGCACGGTGCAAGGCAAGGTGGGCGCGGTGGCCTACAAGCTGGATGTGAACACCTCGGCGCAGGTACCTGCGCCCGCTCAGGTGGTCATGAATGACATCGTCAAGGCAACCCTCCGGGTGCAGCAGCCCATTGTCTGCGACAGCTACGCCACCAATCGGCCCAATGGCAGCTTCATCCTGATTGACGAAGTGACCAACGACACGATCGCCGCAGGAATGATTCTTTAGTTCTTTTGGGGTCAGACCTCACTCGGGGGCTATTCATGACGCAAACTGACTGGCTATAAAACAGCAATCCGGTCAATACGATGTGGTAGACAATCAGCGTAGGTCGAGTTGGTGCTGGCCTGGCCTGCCCGGATGCCATGTCGACCGTATCGAAATGTCGCCTGATTGTTGCGTCGCCCCGGCACTTCTCAATAGACTTACCGGCCTGGAGGATAAGGTCAAAGTGCATCAGGCGGGTGCCCTTGACATGCCACTTTCTGACGCTTCGCTTGATGCCAAAGGACATGGCACGCAGCAGATTTACCCTCGTGTCTCAACCGTGCCTGAATATTTTCAGTTCCATCTGATTATTGACGGAGATCACTCCGGGGACGCTTGCAGCGACCTGGGTTGCCCCAAATAAATCACGAATTGCCAAAACAAGTCCAGATAGCGTCACAACGCCTCTACGCACAGTGACCTCGATGTGCCTGGCGTAAATATTTGGGTCGTCATTGAGCGCCTGTATTACCGCAAGCTCTATTTTCTTATCCGCGGCGACCTCGGAGGGGCTTCGAGGTGGTGTTGTCGCGCAAGCGGCGACGAATGCAATCAATGCGAACGACAACGAGATTCTATTAGTCATTCTTAAGAAAACCATAAACATTCCCCTTACCATTATCAGCAGTTGGCCAGAGTATCCTTTTTGTTGCCAAACAGGCTGTGGGTTGATTGTCCAAATATATACCAAGTTCCCGGTTGCCGCATATCGCCGCTACCGGGCCATGACCAATCATCGAGGAATCACGCCTAAAGCGGCCGGACAGGCGTCGTTGGGCCGAAACCCCCTGCTTTAATGGCTGGGCTTGCCACGTTATCATTATTTTTCGCCAACATGGAGATCGTACGGCGGGTCTGGCCTATGTCCTACAACAAAACCCGAAGGTGAAAATTTATGCTCCCTTGGAAATTGGCTCATTTGGCACGCCTGCAAAAGCCAGCAGCGGTACTGGCAAAGCCATTGCATGCCAAGTCGCTGACCTTCCAACAGACCCTCGTTGCTTCAATGGAAAATACGCTGAAATATATCCAGTTGACTCGCCATGGCCCGGTGCCAACATTACCTTCGATTGACAAAGCCGCCGAAATACCGGGGTTCTTCTTGTTTAAGGCAGCCTCTGGCATCAAAGACACGCTGGAGCTGAAGGAGTAGCGGCTTGCAGTTCATAATGATGATTCATGTGAGTTGTATCCTTTCCAATGATTTCCGACGTCGACGGGCTGCTTTTCTGAGCCGCCATTGACAGCAATGGGCGCAAAGTGGCCCATCGTAGCCCACTGGCATGGCGATCCGTATAATGAGTAGCGTTAATCTCTTCGAAAGAAAATCATGAAAATACTCCACACAATGATCCGTACCGGAAATCTTGATCGATCTATTGAGTTTTATACCAATGTTCTTGGGATGAAGCTTTTGCGTCGTGAAAATTATCCGGAGGGAAAGTTCACACTGGCTTTTGTCGGATATGGTGATGAAGCTTCAAATGCTGTTATTGAACTTACATACAACTGGGGCGTAGAAAGCTATTCTCTTGGGGACGGATACGGCCATATTGCAATAGAGGTCAATGATGCCCGTGCAGCTTGCGATGCGGTCAGGAAAAGCGGCGGAATCGTTACTCGGGAAGCTGGCCCGATGAAACATGGCACCACTGTCATCGCTTTTTTGAGCGATCCGGATGGATACAAAATTGAACTAATTGAGAAGAAGGGTCCGAGGGAAACGATTAACTGAATCACCCATTTCTCCGCCAGACCTCACCCGTTGAAAAATCACGGGTTGCGGGCGATGGCTACACCACTCCAGCGATACTGCTGAATTCCGTGCTGACATTGGTGCCCAGAAGCGATACGCCGGCGATGATGGCCGCAGCAATCAATGCGGCAATCAGGGCGTACTCGATGGCAGTCACCCCTTCTTCCGACCTGAAGAATTGCCTGATTTTTTGCAGGGTTGTCATGGAAATCTCCTTTGTCAGAAAATAGATGACGGACAGCGCTAGGTTCGCCTTACACGGGCCACTTGCCGCATGTTTCAATGTATTTATAGCATGCGAAACGCAAAGTCCATCAGTAATTTTCATTGAAATTACACAGAGATTTCCCACGTAGTTCCGGATATCAAAAACAAAAAACCCCCGGTTGAGCCGGGGGTTTTCAGACCTGCCACAAGCAAATAAACCCAAGGGTTACTTGATCTTGCCTTCCTTGTATGGCACGTGCTTGCGGGCAACGGGATCAAATTTCTTGATCTCCATTTTTTCCGGCATGGTCTTTTTGTTTTTGGTGGTGGTGTAGAAGTGACCTGTTCCTGCGGTCGATTCCAGTTTGATCTTATCGCGCATGATGATTCTTCCTTAAGCCTGAATGGCTTTCTCGTCCAGTTCGGCGAGAACGGCTTCGATGCCCTTTTTGTCAATCAAACGCAGGCCGGCGTTGGAAACGCGCAGGCGAATCCAGCGGTTCTGGCTTTCCAGCCAAAAACGGCGGTACTGCAGGTTGGGCAAAAAGCGGCGCTTGGTTTTATTGTTGGCGTGGGAAACATTGTTGCCGACCATCGGCTTCTTCCCGGTCACCGCGCAGACGCGTGCCATGGTGATTCTCCGTAACGGATTAAGGTAAACGGGGATTATGTCATGAAAACCGGGTTTCCCGCAAGGTCCGGGGTGGACCCCAGACGAAGTCTGGCCCCAAAGTGCCTTATAATCTCGCGATGACAACCAGATTCCATCGACAGGTCCTGCTGGGAGTAACCGGAGGCGTGGCTGCCTACAAGGTTGCCGAGCTCACCCGTCTGCTGGTCAAGGCCCACATCGGCGTGCAGGTGGCCATGACCGAAGCGGCCTGTGGCTTTGTCACGCCGGCCACGTTTCAGGCCCTGTCCGGGCGCCCGGTCTTGACCGACCTGTGGGATCCGCGCGTTCCCAACCGTATGGCCCACATCGAATTATCGCGCCAGGCCGACGCCATCCTGGTTGCTCCTGCCAGCGCAGACTTTATTGCCAAAATAGCCCAGGGCTCGGCAGACGATTTGCTCTCCACCACGGTGGCGGCACGCAATTGTCCCTTGCTGGTGGCGCCGGCCATGAACCGGGAAATGTGGGGCAATCCGGCCAACCAGCGCAACATTCAAAAGCTCAAGGCGGACGGGGTGGTGGTGCTGGGACCCGATTCGGGTGAGCAGGCCTGCGGCGAAGTGGGAGAGGGCCGCATGGTGGAACCCCAGCAATTGCTGGAAGCGGTTCTGGCGCTTTACCCGGCGCAACGGCTGATCGGGCGCAAAGTCGTGGTTACCGCCGGCCCCACGTTTGAAGCCATCGACCCGGTTCGTGGCATCACCAATGCCAGTTCAGGAAAAATGGGCTACGCCGTCGCCGAAGCGGCGCGGGATGAAGGCGCCGAAGTGGTTCTGGTGAGTGGCCCCACGGGATTGACTCCGCCCGGGGGCTGTACGGTATTGCCGGTTCGCAGCGCTGCAGAAATGCTGGGCGCAGTCCAGTCCGTGCTGGCGGGGACAGACCTCTTTTTTGCCGTGGCGGCGGTGGCTGATTACACCCCGGCTGAACCGGCGGCCCATAAACTTAAAAAATCGAAGCAGCCGCTGACCTTGACGCTCAAGCCCACCGTGGACATTCTGGCGACGGTTGCCGCTTTGCCGCATCCGCCTTTTTGCGTGGGTTTTGCCGCTGAAACCCGCGACCTCGCTGCGTACGCCGAGTCCAAACGACATCATAAAAATGTTCCGCTGATGGTGGGCAACCTGGCCCAGCGTGCTTTGGGCAGCGACGACAACGAGATCATCCTGTTTGATGCGCAGGGAGCACATCCACTGCCTCCTGCATCCAAAATCGTATTGGCCCGCCAACTGCTGGATCACGTGATCCGGCTCTCCTCAAAAGGAAACTCATGACGCCTCTGGAAGTAAGGCTCCTGGACCCGCGACTGCGCGACAACCTGCCGGCCTACGGCACGGCAGGTGCGGCAGGGCTTGATCTGCGCGCCTGCATTGACAAGCCCCTGTTGCTGCATCCCGGACAGACCGAACTGATCCCCTCCGGGATCGCCATCCATATTGGCGATCCCGGACATGCGGCGATGGTTTTGCCCCGTTCCGGACTGGGTCACAAGCACGGCATCGTGTTGGGCAATTTGGTGGGGCTGATTGACTCCGATTACCAGGGGCAGATTTTTGTGTCGCTGTGGAATCGCGGTCACGACGCGTTCGAGCTTAAACCCATGGAACGCATTGCCCAACTGGTGGTGGTGCCGGTGGTCCAGGTGGCTTTGCAGGTAGTGGACGATTTTGAAGCCAGTACGCGTGGTGCGGGAGGCTTTGGCAGTACCGGAAGGCACTGATGTGATGGATGACAACAATCGTTCTGCTGCACACGCGATCATCCTGTTTGCCCATGGGGCGCGCGACTCGCAGTGGGCCGAACCCTTTGAACGCATTCGGGATCAGATCAAGCGATTGCGTCCCGAAGTGCAGGTGGTGCTGGCCTTTCTGGAACTGATGGAACCCGACTTGCCCGGCTGTGTGGCTTCATTGGTGCAGCAAGGCGTTCGCCAGATGACACTGGTGCCGTTGTTCATGGCCCAGGGCACGCATCTTAAACAGGACCTGCCCCTCCTCGTCAAAGCGTTGCAAGTGGATCACCCGGGCGTCGCCATCCACGTGACACCGGCCATCGGTGAATCGGCCACGCTACTGACGGCCATTGCGGCCTGGGTGGACCAGCAGACCCGCTAACCCGGCTGATTGACGGCCCGGATCACCGGAATTCCCCACAGGCGTCCCCAACCCGCAATCGTGTTTCGTTGGACTTCAGGCTCGTCCATGTTCCTGGCCCACCACAGATTGGCCATGCTGACGATGACCTGGGGTGCCGGTCCCTGCCACGCGGAAACCAGCATCGGCAATGTCAGCAAATCTTCATAGCAGAATGAAAACAGCACCCGCCGGCCTGCAATCTGGGTCATGCCCGAATCAAGAGACGGCCAGAGGGCGGAAGGCAGCGGGGCGTCGGCAAGCGGAATGGGTTGCCGCGCCAGTTGCCAGTGCTCCCGGGTGGGCTCGACAATCAGTGCGCCATTGCGCAGTCTCGAGGGATCCACCCGTTGGGCGCCCAGGACCAGGGTCACGCCGCGCGCGCGGGCCTGCGCCAGGAGCGGCTGCCACCAAAAACTTTCGGCGGCTGTCCAGGGGCCGACAATCTCTTCCGGCAGGATGATCACTGCGGGTGTGTTTTTCCATTGTTTTTCCACAAGGGCAGTCAATTCGGTTTGACGCGTCATGCGGCTGGCGATGTCGGTCCCGGCGCGCGCAAGGTGGGTGTCCATGCCCACCCAGTCCGGCGGCGGAGCCGGTTGATACAACACGTTGGCGATCAACGCGGCGGTGAACAGCCCCAGCGTCCCGTGTGTGGCACAGACCACCCAACTTAGCAGCAGCGTGACGGTGGCGACGAGGCCCCACACGCCCCAGGCGGGATACAGCCACCCGCTCAGGGTGAGGGGATGCAACCAGCCCAGCGTTCCGAAAGGAGGAACCAGCCCCAGCAGCAAGGCCGCCAGGAAGGCCACGGCGTGACGCGCGGAAGATTGGTCGCGCGGTTGCCAGGTGATCAGCCAGGGGAGCGTGAGGAGCGCTCCGTGAATTCCCCACAGGCCGAGTGCCGCCACGGAAGTGACGTGCGGAAGCACCCGGGTGATGGCGAGGGGTTGTTCCAGGGCACCGATCAGGTACAGCAGCAACACCACACCACCGGCCCGGATCCGGGTCGGCGCGCGCGCCCAGAGAAGGGGCAGGGAAAAAGACAGGAGGGGTTGCAGCATGGCAGGACACTATCTGCCGAAGGGGCTCCTGCGTTGCTGAAAAAATCAACGGAACGCCCATGATCGGACGCACCGCATGATGTCAGCCGGTCAGTCCCATGGCGTGCGCTTTGGCAAGCAGGCCTTCGGCCATCCGGATGCTGGCCATATCAATCAGTCGCCCATCCAGGGAGACGGCGCCACGACCCTCACGAGCTGCTTGCGCCATGGCCTCCATGATGCGATGGGCCTTGGTGACCTCAGCAGCGGAGGGCGTGAAAACCTGGTTGGCCAGTTCGAT
>JAGWPH010000287.1 GCA_028870615.1 Betaproteobacteria bacterium | reverse complement strand
TGCGACCATGTTGAAAGATCCATCCAGCAAGTACACCCCGTTTCCGGCGATCGGGCTTGTGGACAGGCAATGGCCCAACCAAACCATCACCGCGCCGCCGATCTGGATGAGTACCGACCTTCGTGACGGCAACCAGGCTCTTTTCGAACCGATGAACGCTGATCGCAAAATGCGCATGTTCCGCACCTTATGTGCCATTGGCTTTAAAGAAATCGAAGTTGCATTTCCCTCGGCATCCCAGACGGACTTCGATTTCGTACGCCAATTGATTGAAGGCGATCACATCCCCAGGGATGTCACCATCGAAGTTTTGACCCAAGCCCGTGAACATCTGATCCGGCGCACCATGGACTCGCTTAAAGGGGCGCGCCGGGCCATCGTCCATGTTTACAACGCCACTTCAAAACCATTTCGCGAGGTCGTTTTTGGGATGAGCCGAATGGAGGTTGTGGAAATGGCAGTTTCATCCGTACACCTGGTCAAATACCTTGCCTCGGAACAGCCAGGAACGGAATGGGTCCTTGAATACAGCCCTGAAACTTTTTCTTCGACGGAACTCGATTTTGCGCTCGAAATCTGCAATGCCGTGACAGCAGCTTGGCAGGCAACCCCGGACAACAAGGTCATCCTCAATTTACCAGCCACAGTGGAGGCGGCAACCCCCAACATATATGCCGACCAGATTGAGTGGATGCATCGCCACCTTGCGCGCCGCGACAGTGTGGTTCTCAGTGTTCACCCCCACAACGATCGCGGGACAGCCGTGGCGGCTGCAGAGCTTGCAGTGATGGCCGGCGCGGATCGGGTGGAGGGCTGCCTTTTCGGCAACGGGGAGCGCACCGGAAATGTGGATATCGTGACACTGGCGCTCAATCTTTACACCCAAGGAGTGTCTCCAGGCCTTGATTTTTCGGATATCAATGCGGTTGCGCGGACCGTGGAGCACTGCAACCAGTTGCCCATTCATCCACGCCATCCCTATGTCGGCGACCTGGTTTTCACGGCCTTCTCGGGTTCGCACCAGGATGCGATCAAAAAAGGCTTTGCCGTTCGGCAGACTGAGGGGCTCTGGAGCATTCCTTACCTTCCCATTGATCCGGCTGATGTGGGCCGCAGTTATGATTCAGTGATCAGGGTCAACAGCCAGTCCGGTAAAGGAGGCATCGCCTACTTGCTGGAAACGGAATACGGCCTGGTGCTGCCACGCCGCCTGCAGGTAGAATTTTCCAGTGCGGTGCAGCGCCATACGGATGCCCACGGCGGAGAGGTGAGCGCTGCACAGATCTGGCAACTGTTCTCCGACGACTATCTCGCACCAGTCACGCCGGTACGCTATTTGGAGCACCATCTATTCGAACACGGTAGCGTCCAGGGGATTCGCTTGACCGTGGAAGCAAAGGGGATGGTCCATTTGTTAACCGGTGAAGGTAACGGCCCGATTGATGCGGCTGTGCATGCGCTAGGGACTCTCGGCATCAATCTTCAAGTCCGTAGCTATGAAGAACGCTCCATGGGGAAGAGTATGGAAGGTGGCAATGCCCAGGCCTGTGCTTTCATGGAGGTAACTTGCTCCGGAAGTGGCGTCGAATGCTACGGTGTTGGTATGGATGCCAATATTGTGACCGCTTCCATCAAGGCGCTGGTAGGAGGGGTCAACCGTCTGGGATTAGATGCCTTCGTTGAACGGCAAACACTGTCCGCTTGAGTAAAAGGGCCAAAATCATTCGCCGTCAGCCATTCGTCGAGGAAAGACATGAGTAAGCGCTACGAAGCATTGTCAGAAGGGCATATAACGTTTATTGCCAAACAGAAAATCTTCTTTGTGGGGACGGCTACGGCAGACAGCCGCGTGAACATTTCTCCCAAAGGGATGGATACGTTTCGGGTTTTGAACAGCAACCGGGCCCTGTGGTTGAGTGTTACGGGCAGCGGGAATGAAACTTCCGCTCATATTCAACGTCAGCCCCGCATGACACTCATGTTTTGTGCGTTCGAAGGGCCCCCGTTGATCCTTCGGCTGTATGGTAATGCAACAGTCATTCACAGAAATAAGCCGGGATGGGCAGAACGGTTTTCGATGTTTAAGCCATTGCCCGGAGCGCGCCAGATTTTTGATTTCTCGATTGATCTCGTACAGGCGTCTTGTGGAATGGGGGTTCCCTATTTTTCCTACGAGGAAGATCGCAAGCAACTCAGCGATTGGGCAGACAAAAGAGGCGAGGTGGGGTTGAGACAGTACTGGGAAGAAAAGAACCAATACAGCATTGATCAGATTCCTACAAATATTGTTCGGATGAGTTAAGCGGGTTCCCTGCAGGAATGACTACTGCGTGATATTCCGGCCAGCCAATGCCTGCATGCCGTCAACAGGTCAGGTTTGACAATTCTTCTTGAGTATTGTCCAATTCCGGTCTAATGAGTGAGGCAACGATGAGGAAGTCATCCATGGAAATTCCGGAACGCGATGGCGATGGATACCTTTTGGACATGTCCATCTGGACACCGGAAATTGGGCGTGCCATGGCAGAAGCCGATAACTACGCACTGGATGACGCGAAATGGGCGCACATAATGAAGGCCCGTGAATATTACGAGGATGTGGCCAGCGTGCCGCCAATTCGTAAATTTGCCAAGTATGTCGGTGAAGAGCAGAAAAGCATATTTGAGCTCTGGATGACTGGGCCGATGAAACCCATCACCAAGTACGGAGGTTTACCGAAACCTACGGGGTGTGTCTGATTTTCTGGTGACACCCGCCTACGCCGCACTGACCCCTGATTGTGTACTGAACGCGCTGGAAAGCCTGGGCTTTCGCAGTGACGGTCGCCTGCTGGCGCTCAATAGCTATGAGAACCGGGTCTATCAAGTGGGAATGGAGCAGGGCACGCCGCTGGTGGCGAAGTTCTATCGCCCGGCACGGTGGAAGGATGCAGCCATCCTTGAAGAGCATGCTTTCCTGCAGGAACTGGCGGAGCGCGAAATACCCGTGGTTCCAGCACTGGCGCTTGAGGGCAAAACGCTGCATACCTTCGAGGGGTTTCGTTTTTCAGTTTCTCCAAAACATGGTGGCCGGGCACCTGAACTTGAAGACCGCCAAACTCTGGAGTGGATGGGGCGTTTTCTCGGACGCATCCATGCCATTGGAACACTCAAGCCCTTTGAACATCGTCCTGAACTCAATATCGGGACGTTTGGTGTGGCACCACGCGATTACCTCCTTGCGCATGATTTCATTCCAGGTGATTTGCTGTCGGCCTATACCAGTGTGGTGAATCAGGCACTGGAGGGTGTGCGCTACTGCTTTGAGCGCGCAGGAAAAGTGCGGGCGTTGCGCCTGCATGGTGATTGCCACCCGGGAAACGTTCTATGGACAGACGACGGCCCGCACTTTGTGGATTTTGACGATAGCCGCATGGGGCCTGCAGTGCAGGATTTGTGGATGCTGTTATCTGGAGAGCGTGCCGATATGGTGCGGCAATTGGGCGACGTACTGTCCGGATACGAAGATTTTTATGATTTTGATGAACGTGAATTGCATCTCATTGAAGCGTTGCGCACCCTGCGTCTGATACATTATTCCGCATGGCTGGCACAACGCTGGGATGATCCTGCTTTCAAACAGGCCTTCCCATGGTTCAATACCCAACGTTACTGGCAAGACCGCATTCTGGAATTGCGTGAGCAGATCGCGCTGATGGAGGAGCAGCCGCTGTGGCAAGCATGATCCTGGTAGTGCCCCGAGATGCGCATAAAAATGAGGACAGGCTGGTGGGCCTGTCCTCATTTCCATCCTCCCCTCTCCTTATCCCAACAGGTGGGTTACTGCACTCCGCTCTTCCAATAGTTCGTCATGGGTGGCCTTGATTCGTGCTTTGCTGAATTCGCTGATGTTCAGCCCTTGCACAATGCTATATTTTCCGCCCGAACAGGTGACAGGATAACCAAACAGCACACCTTCTGGAATGCCGTAGCTCCCATCGGAAGGAATCCCCATGGTCACCCAATCGCCCGCTGGTGTGCCATGCACCCAGTCGCGAATGTGGTTTATCGCGGCGTTTGCGGCGGAAGCAGCCGAGGAGAGTCCGCGTGCTTCTATGATGGCGGCACCACGTTTTTGTACCGTGGGAATGAAGGTGCTTTCCACCCAAACCTGGTCATTGATCAGGTGGGGCACTGATTGGCCATCCACTTCAGCATGGAATAGATCCGGATACTGGGTGGCAGAGTGGTTACCCCAGATGATCATCTTTTTCACGCTTGATACGGGCTTGCCCAGTTTGGCGCCAATCTGCGACAAGGCGCGATTATGATCCAGGCGCATCATGGCACTGAAGTTGGAAGGCTTGAGTGCAGGCGCATTTTTCATGGCGATCAGGCAGTTGGTATTGGCCGGGTTGCCCACGACCAATACTTTTACGCCGCGGCTTGCCACTTCAGAAAGCGCGCGACCCTGTTCGGTGAAGATAGCGCCGTTCATTTCCAGCAAGTCCTTGCGTTCCATGCCTTTGGTACGTGGGCGGCTCCCTACCAGCAAGGCTACCTCTGCGTCCCTGAAGGCGACGCGCGCGTCGTCGGTGACAATGACCCCTTGCAGCAGGGGGAAGGCACAATCCTCCAGTTCCATCACGACACCACGGACCACAGGCAAGGAGGGAGCGATGTCGAATAGTTGCAGGATGACGGGCTGATCGGATCCGAGCATTTCCCCGCTGGCAATACGGAACAACAAACTGTAGCCAATCTGGCCGCCAGAGCCGGTGACCGCAACACGCATCGGTTTTTTCATGAGTAGAATCTCCTAAAGAGTAAATGGTCAGGCGGACATCAGTTCGCGCAACACATAGGGCAGGATACCGCCATGGCGGAAGTAATCCACTTCGATGGGGGTGTCAATGCGCAGCAGTAAGGGAACAGTTTCGCTGGAACCATTCTTGCGATGGATCGTCAGGATGACATCCTGTCGCGGTTTGATGTCACCCGCGATACCGCTGATATCGAAGGTTTCAGTGCCTTCCAGTTTCAGGGATTGCGCCGTGGTGCCTTCCTTGAATTGACAGGGCAACACGCCCATGCCAACCAGATTGCTGCGGTGGATCCGTTCGAAGCTGCGGGCCACCACAGCTTTTATACCCAAGAGATGGGTGCCTTTGGCTGCCCAGTCGCGGGAGGAGCCTGTGCCATATTCGTCCCCGGCAAAGATGAGGGTGGGCACGCCCGCATCCACATACTTCATCGCGGCATCATAAATAGCCAGCAGTTCGCCTGAGGGTTGGTGCAGTGTGACACCACCTTCGCTGCCGGGAATCATCAGGTTCTTGATGCGCACATTGGCAAAAGTGCCGCGCATCATCACTTCATGATTGCCACGCCGCGAACCATAGCTGTTGAAATCTGCCACGGACACTCCATGGGCCTGCAGATACTTGCCGGCGGGGGAAGAAGGTTTGATGGAACCGGCTGGACTGATATGGTCGGTGGTAATGGAGTCGCCGAAAATACCCAGGGCTCGCGCACTGCGGATGTTTGCCGTACTGCCGGGCTGCATCGAAAACCCCTTGAAGAAGGGGGGCTCCGCGATATAGGTGGAGGCTTCCCAGTTGTAGACCATACCGGTGCTGGAAGTAATATCGTTCCACAACGGATTGTCCTTGGTAAAATCAGCGTACAGACGGCGATAGGTATTCGCGTCTGTGGCATATTTCATCACGGCACCCACTTCTTCCTGAGTGGGCCAGACATCTTTCAAATACACCGGCTTTCCATCCATACCAGTGCCCAGTGGTTCGCGGCCGAGATCAATGTTGATACGCCCGGCAATGGCAAAGGCCACTACGAGGGGTGGGCTCATCAGGAAGTTGGCGCGAATATTGGGATGGATGCGTGCTTCAAAATTACGGTTGCCCGACAACACGGCGCAGCCCACCAACTCGTTTTTGACGAGAGCCTCTTCCAAATCGGCATCCAGGGGGCCGGCATTGCCAATACAAGTGGTGCAGCCATAGCCCACCAGGCGGAACCCCAACTGGTCCAGCGCACCCTGCAATCCGGCATTACGCAGGTATTCCGTCACCACGCGCGAACCGGGAGCGAGCGAAGTTTTTACCCAGGGGTTCACTTTCAGTCCGCGGGCTGTGGCTTTTTTGGCCAGCAAGCCAGCCGCGAGCAATACGCCGGGGTTGGAGGTGTTGGTGCAGGAGGTGATGGCGGCAATCAGCACATCGGCATCGGCAAGAGTCACCCCCGGTTTCGCGGTGGCGATGCGTTGGGATGGGCTGTGAGCAGCTTTGCCATAACCGCCCTCGGCTACTGGTTGGGTCAGCAGGTCTTCAACTTTGTTCTTGAGTTGCGAAAGCTCGATGCGATCCTGGGGACGTTTGGGTCCCGCCACAGAAGGTTTGATGGTGGCAAGGTCAAGCTCCAGGCTTTCGCTGTAATCGCATTGGCCGGCTTTGGGGATACCATACATGCCTTGTGCTTTCCAGTAGCCGACAAAGGCATCAACTTCAACATCGGTGCGGCCGGTGGCCTTGAAGTAAGCCACGGTTTCGTCATCGACAGGGAAAAACCCCATGGTGGCGCCATATTCCGGCGCCATGTTGGCGATGGTGGCGCGATCGGGCACCGCCAGCGATGTCGCGCCTTCACCGAAGAATTCCACAAACTTGCCGACCACCTTGGCTTTGCGCAGCATTTCTGTCACCGTCAATACTAAATCGGTGGCAGTGACCCCTTCCGGAAGACGTCCCGCCAGATTCACGCCCACCACATCCGGGGTAAGGAAATATACGGGTTGGCCCAGCATGCCGGCTTCCGCTTCGATTCCACCAACACCCCATCCCACCACGCCGATGCCGTTGATCATCGTGGTATGTGAATCCGTGCCTACCAGGGTGTCCGGGTAATACACGCCCTCTTTTTGAAGCACACCGCGCGCCAGATATTCCAGATTGACCTGGTGCACGATGCCAATCCCGGGAGGCACCACGCGAAAGGTGTCAAATGCCTGCATGCCCCATTTCACGAACTTGTAGCGTTCATTGTTGCGCTGGAATTCCAGCGCCATGTTTTCCTTGAGGGCTGTGGGGCTGTTGTAGTGATCCACCTGAATGGAATGATCCACTACCAGATTGACCGGCACCAGTGGTTCGATTCGCTTGGGGTTTTTGCCCAGGCTTTGCGCCACATTGCGCATGGCGGCCAGGTCCGCCAGCAGCGGCACTCCGGTGAAGTCTTGAAGTATCACGCGTGCCACGACAAAGGGTATTTCTTCAGTGCGCACCGCTTTGGGTTTCCAGTTGGCCAGCGCGCGCACATGGGCTTCAGTGATACGTTTACCATCGAAATTGCGCAGCACCGACTCCAGCACGATGCGGATGGATACCGGCAAACGCGAAACCTTGGCGACCCCTGCGGCTTCTAGGGCCGGAATGGAGTAGTAGGTGCCCTGACCGGATTGGAGCGTAAACGTTTTGCGGGAATCAAACAGGTTGTGAATCATGAATCTCTCCCAAAAACCGCTTAGATGACAAACAGGTCAACGAATTCGTTGACCGGGGTGTTTTCCAGGCGCGATTGATCCAGCGCCAGGGCCAGGATGGCCTGCTGCTGTTTGGCCGGAAAACGGCGTGCAAGGTTGATGCGGAACTTGGCCTCCAGTTGCGGGATACCTTCGGCACGGCGGCGCCGATGACCGATAGGGTACTCCACGGCGACCAGGTCGGTTTTACTGCCATCCTTGAAGAAGACCTGAAGGGCATTGGCGATGGAGCGTTTGTCCGGATCGTGATATTCCTTGCTGTAACGCGCATCTTCCACACAGCTCATTTTGTCGCGCAAGGTATCAATGCGCGGGTCGCTTGCCACGTTGTCTTCATAGTCGGCCGCGGTCAGACGGCCGAAGATCATGCCGATTGCGGCCATGTACTGAATGCAATGGTCGCGGTCGGCAGGATTGTTAAGCGGGCCCCTCTTGTCAATGATGCGAATGGCCGACTCGTGGGTGGTGATGATCACTTTTTCGATCTGGTCGAGACGGTCCTTAACGAACGGATGCAGTTTGAGGGCACATTCCACGGCGGTTTGGGCATGAAACTCGGCGGGGAAGGAAATTTTGAACAGCACGTTTTCCATGACATAACTGCCATAAGGACGTTGGAATTTGAAAGGTTGGCCCCTGAAGAGCACGTCGTAGAACCCCCAGGTTTTGGCGGTGAGTACCGAGGGATAACCCATTTCGCCTTTCTGCGCCATCAGCGCCAGACGAACGGCGCGACTGGTGGCATCACCTGCAGCCCAGGATTTGCGCGAGCCCGTATTGGGTGCATGCCGGTAGGTGCGTAAACTTTGGCCATCCACCCAGGCCAGCGACACGGCATTGATGATCTCGTCGAAGGAGAGTCCAAGCAACTTGGCGACGACCGCAGTGGATGCAACTTTGACCAGAACCACGTGATCCAGGCCGACGCGGTTGAAGCTGTTTTCAATCGCCAGAACCCCCTGAATTTCGTGAGCCTTGATCATTCCTTCCAGTACGGTACGCATGGTCAGCGGCGCTTTGCCAGCTGCAACGCGGCTGCGCGATAACCAATCAGCCACAGCCAAAATACCACCCAGATTGTCAGAGGGATGCCCCCATTCCGCAGCAAGCCAGGTGTCATTGAAATCCAGCCAGCGGATCATGCAACCAATGTTGAACGCAGCGAGCACCGGGTCCAGTTGAAACTGGGTACCCGGTACCTTGGCCCCATTGGGCACCACAGTGCCGGGTACGGTGGGGCCCATCAGCTTGGTGCATGCTGGATAGGATAGCGCTTCCAGGCCACAACCCAGGGTGTCGATCAGACAGTTGCGGGCAGTGGTCAGTGCTTCCTGCGAGTCCATGGGGTAGGCATCGACATAGCGGGCAATGTCCACCAAAACCTGGTCAGGATCGGGGCGGACATTGGAAATGGATGCGGACATGGGGGCTCCTGAGAGAAGGATGGATTCTAACGCAGGTCGATTGGGACAAAAGTCCTGGGTTCCGGGCCAGTGTAATTGGCGCTGGGACGGATGATCTTGTTGTCTTGACGCTGTTCGATGGCGTGGGCCGACCAGCCACTGGTGCGGGCGATGACAAACAAGGGGGTAAACATCAAGGTGGGTATGCCCATCATGTGATAGCTCGATGCACTGTACCAGTCCAGGTTGGGGAACATTTTTTTCTCGTCCCACATCACGGTTTCAATACGTTCGGAAATATCAAAGAGATTCATATAGCCTGCTTCCGAACACATGTTGCGCGAAATTTCCTTGATGATCTGGTTGCGCGGGTCGCCAATGGTGTACACGGGGTGGCCAAAGCCGATGACGATTTCCTTGGCGGCCATGCGCTTGCGGATGTCGGCCTCAGCCTCGTCGGCCGAATGATAGCGGCGGATGATGTTCATAGCCACCTCGTTGGCTCCCCCATGTTTGGGGCCGCGCAGGGCACCAATTCCAGACGTGATGCAGGAATACATGTCCGAGAGCGTGCCGGAGGTCACCCGGGCAGCAAAGGTGGAGGCATTAAACTCGTGTTCGGCGTACAGGATCAGTGAGGTGTCCAGTGCTTTTTCGTGGCTTTTTGATGGCGCCTTACCGTGCAGCAAATGCAGGAAATGCCCCGCAATTGTCTCGTCGTCGGTTTCCACATTGATGACGATTCCTGAGTGGGAATAGTGATACCAGTAAAGCAGCATCGAGCCGAAAGACGCCATTAACCGGTCAGCGATGTCGCGCGCTCCGCCGATATTGTGGTCTTCCGTTTCCGGCAACACCGTGCCCAGCATGGAGCAGCCAGTGCGTAGTACATCCATTGGATGGGCTGCTGCGGGAATTTGCTCCAGCACGGTTTGTAGAGGAGCGGGCAGGCCGCGCAAGACTTTCAGTTTTTTGCGGTAGTGGCGCAATTCGGCGGTGCTGGGAAGATGGTCATGTATCAGAAGGTGCGCCACTTCCTCAAAGGTAGCATGGCGAGCCAGGTCCAGAATGTCATAGCCGCGGTAATGCAGGTCGTTACCACTGCGTCCCACCGTACATATGCTGGTGTTGCCGGCAGCAACCCCGGATAGCGCAACAGATTTTTTGGGTTTGGCGGTCATACCGCTGATTTCACTGCTCATGCGTTGTCCTCCCGAGAAAAAAGCTTGTCCAGTTTTTGTTCGTAAGCGTGATAATCCAGAAATTCGTAGAGTTCGGAACGGGTCTGCATGATATCCAGCACTCCTTTTTGGGTGCCGTCCCGACGGATGGCCTGGTATACCTTGAGTGCGGCGGCATTCATGGCACGGTAGGCGCCGCAACAATAAAGCACGATATCCACGTCGGCGGATGCCAACTCTTGCACGGTGTAAAGCGGAGTGGCGCCAAATTCAGTGATATTGGCAAGGATCGGGACTTTGACTGCAGCCTTGAACTGTTTGTACATCGTCAGGTCTGTCACAGCTTCTGGAAAGATCATGTCTGCGCCGGCTTCCACGCAAGCGTGCGCGCGATCCATGGCCGCGTTGAGACCTTCGATTGCGAGGGCGTCGGTTCGTGCCATGATGATGAAGTTGCTATCGCTGCGTGCATCCACAGCCGCTTTGACCCGGTCCACCATTTCTGATTGAGAGACGATGGCTTTGCCCGGCCGGTGGCCACAGCGCTTGGTCTGGACTTGATCTTCGATGTGCATTCCGGCCGCCCCAGCCCTGGTCAGGGAGCGCACGGTGCGTGCAATGTTGAACGCACCGCCCCAGCCAGTATCGGCATCCACCAGCAAGGGCAGTGACGTCGCATCGGTCATGCGACATACATCGGTAAGTACGTCTTCCAGGCTGCTGATGCCCAGATCCGGCATCCCCAGGGAGTTGGCAGCAACCCCTCCACCCGACAGATATATGGCCTTGTAACCAGTGGCTTCCGCCATGCGGGCGGTGTAGGCGTTGATAGCACCGACAAGCTGTAAGGGTTTCTCGGAAGCCATGGCTACTTTGAGACGGGACCCGGGTGAGAGGTGTTGTGACATGGGTTCTCCTCCTGATTCCGGGAGTCATTAACTTTATTTTCCCGGCGACCGAATGATGTTAAGGTGCTGCCTCGATCATGTCAAGTAACATATAACTTATATAAGATATAACACAGTGGACAGTCCTGAAAAGCCCGTGATAGACTCACACCAACATGGAGATGACATGAATATCCATTCGTCCCCCAGCTTTAGACCTCTCTATGATCAGATTAAAATCCTGATCACGCAAAGCCTGATTGCAGGCGAGTGGCGTCCAGGAGACGCCATTCCCAGCGAGATTGACCTGGCTTCCCGCTTTAAAGTCAGCCAGGGAACCGTGCGCAAGGCCATTGACGAATTAGCTGCCGAAAATATCCTGATTCGGCGTCAGGGTAAGGGCACCTTTGTTGCCAGCCATTCCCAGGAACGCGCTTCCACGCGCTTTTTGCGCATCGCCCGGGATGAAGGCGTTTTCGAATATCCCACCAGCCATCTGCTTTCCGTCACCCGCGAACGGGCTCCTGAAGGATCCGCCAGTCTGCTCGATCTGCGAACGGGCGCCAGCATTTTTTGTATCAAACGATTGCTGTCCTTCGAAGGCGTACCCAGGATTTTCGATGAAATTCATGTGCCAGCCGTCTCGTTCAAAGGGTTGGATGATGCGATGATCCGCAACTATACGGGCTCCTTGTACAGTTTCTTTGAGTCCCACTTCGGAATCGCCATGATTCGTGCCGAAGAACATATCAAGGCTGTCAAGGCCGGGCCGGTGGAAGCAGAGCTGCTCCATGTCAATCTTGATCAGCCGTTGCTGCGCGTGGACCGAGTTGCGTTTACGTATGGTGATCGTCCGGTGGAATGGCGCCGCGGTCTGTGTCATACCGAGCGTTTTTCCTACGTCACCGAGATGAG
>JAGWPH010000286.1 GCA_028870615.1 Betaproteobacteria bacterium | reverse complement strand
ATCGCAAGTGGCAGGACGCTCATATTCTACATCAATAATATTATTCATCTATTTGAAATATCATTGAAAAATCAACTGCCTTAATGTCTTTTGTCAGGCTTCCAATCGAAATCCGATCCACTCCAGTTTCGGCAATGGCGCGTACGGTGTCCAGCGTCACCCCTCCCGAAACTTCCAGAATTGCCCGGCCTCCAGTCATACTAACCGCTCGATGTTGCTGCGCCAGTGTCATGTTGTCCAGCAGAATCATCGGAGCGCCTGCTGCAAGCGCCTCCCCCAATTCTGGTAACGTCTCGACTTCCACCTGCACAAAAACGCCTGGTGGCGCGGTAGCCAAAGCCTTTTTCACGGCAGCGGTAAGATCGCCGGACGTAACAATGTGATTTTCCTTGATCAGGATTCCGTCATAAAGACCCATCCGATGGTTGGTGCCACCCCCAACGCGCACGGCATATTTTTCAGCCAAACGCAGCCCGGGAAGCGTTTTTCGGGTATCCACAATTTGGGCGCGGCAACCCGCCACCGCTTGCACAAAACGATGTGTTTGGGTGGCTACGGCCGAGAGCGTTTGCAGAAAATTAAGCGCCGTTCGTTCTGCCGTCAATAATGATCGCGCGGGCCCGTGTACCGTCACTACGGTCTGATTAGGCCGCACCTGCGCCCCTTCTGTGGTGTGCCACTCAATTTCGACGGATCCACACACTTGTTCAAAAACGGCCTCAAACCAGGGTTGCCCACACAGAATGGCCGCTTCACGAACTGTCGCGGTCGCGTGGGCATACAACGCTTCAGGTAACAGTGCCGCCGTTCGGTCGCCGCTGCCGACGTCTTCTTCCAGGGCCGCCCGGACCTGCTGGGTTATATTCGCCACAGGAGGCGGGTTGTTAGGGACACTCATATAAACCTTTTCTTATTGAAGTTGTCGAAAATACTGATAGTATTACGTTCTGCTGCGATGCAATAATTGTGGCAGGAATGGGCGCATTTGCGTAAACTGCCTGCGTGACCGTATTACAGAAGTGTGATGGACTTATCTGGATAAAGGGCCCATGCAACGGACAATGCTTAAAGCCAAGCTTCATCGAGTGACCGTAACCCAATCAGAGCTGGGTTACGAGGGTTCATGTGCCATTGACGAAGACCTGTTGGATGCTGCCGACATTCATGAATACCAGCAAATTGACATTTACAATGTCAACAACGGCAATCGCTTTACCACTTACGCCATTCGGGGACAGCGTGGTTCCGGAATGATTTCGGTCAACGGTGCGGCTGCCCGAAAAGCGCAAGTCGGAGATATCCTGATCATTGCAATTTATGCCTCCTACACTGAAGCCGAGCTCGAAACCTTCGAACCCCGACTTGTCTATGTGGATGCCAACAACCGTATCAAACGCCAGGGATTCAGGATTCCGTTGCAATCGGTCTGATACAACCTATAACACCGCCGTTAGTTCCGGCACTACCTGATTGAGATCTCCCACCAAGCCGTAATCAGCCACTGCAAATATGGGTGCATCAGGATCCTTGTTGATGGCAACGATCACCCGAGACGTTTTCATTCCTGCCAGATGTTGAATGGCGCCTGAAATGCCCACCGCAATGTAAAGATCCGGCGCTACAACTTTCCCCGTCTGGCCAACCTGATAATCATTGGGGACATACCCCAAGTCCACTGCGGCTCGAGAAGCCCCCAGTGCCGCATTCAATTTGTCTGCCAAAGGCTCCAGCAACTCGCGGTAACGCTCTGCGCTTCCCAAACCTCTTCCTCCAGAAACCACTACACGTGCTGCTTCCAGTTCAGGGCGGCTTAAGATGTTGAGCCTAAGATCCGTTCGGCGCGACAACCCAGAATCGGTCATACCTGTCACCAATTCCAATCGGGCCGCGCCGCCTGTTTCAGCCACGGCCTGGAAAGCGGTGGTTCGCACGGTAATAACCTTGATGGGATCCACGGAGCGCACGGTAGCCCAAATGCTGCCAGCATAAATGGGCCGAGTAAAGGTGTCGGGCGAATCGACTCGAATGATATCGGAAATTTGCGCCACATCCAGTTTGGCCGCAAGCCGTGGCATCCAGTTCTTGCCAATGGCGCTGGCAGCACCAAGCAGATGGGTGTACTCGCGCGCCAGGCCCAGCACCAGGTCTGTCATGTTTTCGGCACCGGCGCTGGCTAGAGCTTCGCCTTGTGCCAGCTTGACACAGGTGACTCCAGGCAGCGTGCGTGCAGCTTCAGCAACCGTGCTACAACCCTGTCCAGCAACCAACACATGAACTTCACCACCAATGGCTTGGGCCGCAGCCAATACGTGGCGTGTTGCAGCTTTGAGATGCTGGTTATCGTGTTCGGCAACAACGAGAATGGTCATGAACAAGTCCTCAAATCACTTTGGCTTCGTTTTTTAGTTTGTCCAGTAGTTGAGCCACATCCTTGACCTTGATGCCTCCTTGGCGCGCCGGAGGTTCACTCACTTTGATCAAAGTCAGCCGCGGCCGGACATCCACTTCCAGTGTGTCGGGAGTCACAGACTCCAAAGGTTTCTTTTTGGCCTTCATGATATTCGGCAGCGTGGCGTAGCGCGGTTCATTGAGCCGTAAATCAGTCGTAATGACTGCTGGCAGGCGAATGGACAGGGTTTCCAGACCGCCATCGATTTCACGAGTGATACTGGCACTGCCCTCCCCCAGTTCGATGCGTGAAGCAAAAGTTGCTTGCGCCCAACCCAACAACGCGGCGAGCATTTGCCCGGTCTGATTGGAATCGTCATCGATAGCCTGCTTGCCGCAAATAACCAATCCAGGCTGTTCACGGATGACCAACGCCTTGAGCAACTTGGCTACGGCCAGAGGCTGCAGTTCAACCTCCGTCTCAACTAATACGGCACGATCGGCCCCCAAAGCCAACGCTGTGCGCAGCGTATCCTGGCAGGTCAGCGCCCCGCAAGAGACCGCAATGATTTCAGTGGCCTGGCCACTCTCCTTGAGACGAATGGCTGCTTCCATGGCAATTTCATCAAATGGATTCATGGACATCTTGAGTCCTGTCAGCTCCACACCAGATCCATCTGCCTTGGGTCGCGCTTTAATGTTGTAGTCCAGAACACGTTTGACCGGAACCAGTACTTTCATGAATCAGTATCCCTCTAGTTTCATAAAAAGAGTAACGGGAGACCGCGCATCATACCCGTTCAAAGAGTCCCGCGGCACCCTGCCCCATTCCCACACAGAACGTCACCAGACCATAGCGCCCACCTGTACGACGCAATCCGTGAATCAGGGTCGTCGCCCGAATCGCCCCACTGGCGCCCAAAGGATGGCCTAGCGCGATTGCGCCACCCACAGGATTGAGGCGCCCGGTCTCGAAGTCCAAGGTTCTCTGGACGGCCAGAACCTGCGCTGCAAAAGCTTCGTTGAGTTCAATCCAGTCCAATTGGTGCTGTGCCAACCCGGCGTGTTTGAGCACAACCGGAACAGCTTCCACCGGGCCAATCCCCATAATGGCAGGAGGCACCCCTTTGACAGCAAAACCAACCACCCGTGCCAAAGGCTGCAGTGCAAAACGTTGAATCGCCGATTCGCTTGCCAGAATAAGGCACGCAGCACCATCCGACATCTGGCTGCTGTTACCTGCCGTTACCGACCCTGTCATCTGAAACGCCGGCTTCAAACGCGCCAAGGCCTCCAGCGTAGTATCTGCTCGGGGGCCTTCATCCTCCTGTACCGTGATCGACTGGATAAGCACTTCGCCAGAGTCTCCGCTCGGCGTTCGCTGTTGCACGATCACAGGAGTGATTTCAGCCCGAAATGCGCCCGCCTGTTGTGCGGCGATAGCACGCTGGTGGGATTGCAATGCAAAGGCGTCCTGGTCTTCTCGTTGGATATTCCACTGGCGTGCTACATTTTCAGCGGTAATACCCATTCCATAAGCAATACCCAGATTTTCAGTGCCATGAAACACGGCGGGGTGAATTGATGGATGATAACCTCCCATGGGAATGCGACTCATCGATTCGACGCCTCCTGCCATCATGACATCAGCTTCACCCACCCGGATGCGATCGGTGGCTATCTGGATAGCTGACAGCCCGGAGGCACAAAATCGGTTGATGGTGATGCCTCCAGCATGGACGGGTAACCCCGCCAAAAGTGCGGCGCTACGAGCAATATTCAGCCCCTGCTCGCCCTCCGGCATAGCGCACCCGATAACGATATCCTCGATAGCGTCAGGATCAAGCCCGGGCGCCTGTTTTAATGCCCCCTGAATCGCGGCGATCAGCAAGTCATCGGCGCGCACATTGCGAAACACCCCTCGACTGGCACGACCTACGGGAGTACGGGTGGCGGCAATGACATATACGCTGTTCATGGATTCTCCCAATCAATTGCGCAGTGGTTTGCCCGTATCCAGCAATTGCTGGATACGTTCCCGGGTTTTGACATGGGTCATCAGCTCGCAAAAATGCTTTCGTTCCAATGCCAGAATGGCGCGCTCAGTCAACAACGTGCCGCTGTCCACATCGCCGCCGCAAAGTACATCGGCAATAGCCGTTCCAATCACCACATCGTAATCGGTCAACTGGCCAGCGGCATTCAGATTGACCAGAAAACCCATCAGGATCGCCTTGCCATCGCGCCCAGCCACTGGAAAGGGCCGTTCCAGCGGTGGACGGTAACCAGAATCGGCCAAGGCCCTGGCCTGGGCCAGTGCGATAAATAACAGCTCATCCTGATGCGCTACAATCGTATCGCCATCGAGAAGCAGCCCCATCTGACGGGCTTCCAGCGCACTGGTGCTGATGTTGGCCCGCATGACATGAGCGAATCCGTCCTTGAGTTGCGAGATGACATCGAGCGGTATCCCCGATAGTAAGGCACGCTCACCGGCGCGCCGTGCCAATGTAGTAAGTCCGCCAGCACCGGGCAACAATCCCACTTTGACTTCCACCAGCCCCACATTCGATTCAAAATGCACGACGCGACGGTCACAATGCAAAAATGCTTCACATCCCCCTCCCAAGGCATACCCCTTGACTGCAGCAACAGTGGGAATTTGCGAGTATCGAAGCTGACGCATGACATCCTGAAACATCCTTTGCTCAGCACCGAAACCATCCAGACCTTCGCGAGTGTAAATAGTCAGGAATCCATTAAGGTCACCTCCCGCTGAAAAAGGCTCTCCGGGAGCCCAGATGACCAGGCCCCGGAAGTCGGTTTCAGCCAATGTCACCGCTTGACCCAGGCCTTTCAATGCGCCTGTGTTAAAAGTGCGCATCTTGGTTTTAATCGTGGCAATCAGGATTTCGCCATCAAGGGTCCATGCACGAATGAATTCATTCTCAAAAACGGTGGTGCCTGCCACATCGGGATTCTGCCCCGGGCCCTCCATTACGGTTTCCGGGAATAGCTGGCGCCGATACACCGGCAACCCACTGGTAGGCAAGTATCCGGGAGTCATGGCGCTCCATGAACCTGCAGGGCCATGAACGCCAGTGCGTCCGTCAGTGACCCAGGCAGGAAGCGCAGCGAGGCACAAGGCACGGCCTGCATCGATGTCTTCCTGAATCCATTTCGCCACAGTCTGCCATCCGGCCCGTTGCCAGGTTTCAAAGGGGCCTTCCATCCATCCAAACCCCCAGCGCAGTGCAAAATCGATATCACGGGCCGAATGTGCAATCTCGGCAAGATGTACTGCACAGTAATGAAAGGTGTCGCGATACAAGGACCACAGGAACTGCGCCTGGGGATGATTGGATGCTCGCAAGGCGTGCAGTCGCTGATCGGGTTTTAGCTTCAACAATGCAGCGACTTCAGGTGCGGCTGTTCCACTGGCTGGAACATAATCCAGGGAGCCGACATCCAACCTCAGAATATCGCGTCCAATTTTCTTGTAAAAACCCGCACCAGATTTTGCACCCAATGATCCGGCTTCGATCAACCGTGTCACCATGGCAGGTGTGTCATAGATGGCATGGAAGGGATCGGTGGGCAAATGATCCTGAAGCGTGCGTACCACGTGCACCAAGGTGTCCAGTCCCACGACATCGGCAGTGCGATAGGTACCCGAACTCGCCCGCCCCAGTTTCTTGCCGGTCAAATCGTCTACCACATCACAAGTCAGCCCGAATTTATCCGCTTCGACCATGGCAAACAACATCCCTGCAACGCCTACACGGTTTGCTACAAAATTAGGTGTATCCATAGCACGCACCACGCGTTTACCCAGACCGGTAGTCACGAAAGTTTCGAGGTCATTCAAGATACCGGGGGCAGTGGCATGGGTCGGGATCAGTTCCACAAGGCTCATGTAGCGCGGTGGGTTGAAAAAATGAATACCGCAGAATCGATGATGAAGGTCTTCAGGCAACTCCTGGGACAATTCCGTAATGGACAATCCCGAGGTATTGGAAGCCAGAATCGTATGCGCCCCAACATGCGGAGCAATCATGCGATAGAGTGCACTTTTCCAGTCCATGCGTTCGGCAATGGCCTCAATGATCAGGTCGCACCCTTGAAGCAGGGAAAGATGCTCGTCGTAATTGGCCGCCTGGATCAATGCGGCGTCAGCAATCATTCCAAATGGAGCAGGACGAATCTTTTTGAGCTGTTCGAGTGCCCTGGAAACGATGCCATTTTTATCGCCTGATTTGGCAGCCAGATCAAACAGCACCACAGGAACCCGCAAATTAATCAGATGGGCTGCTATTTGCGCTCCCATCACTCCGGCCCCCAGTACGGCAATGCTTCGTACATTGAATCGGCTCACGATTTTAGCTCCCTGGTTGGCTTAATTGATGGCAGTGGCAATGGCTTTCCCCACGTCCGTCGTACTGGAGGTGCCACCCAAGTCCGGAGTCCGGGGGCCTTGCACCAAAACCTGTTCGATGGCTTTGACGATGATGTCATGGGCCATCCTGTAACCCGGCGCATTCCCCAGAAAGTCCAGCATCAGGGCGCCGGACCAGATCATGGCAATGGGGTTGGCGATGTTGTGCCCATAGATATCGGGAGCCGATCCATGAACAGGTTCGAACAGCGAGGGAAACAACCGTTCTGGATTAAGGCTTGCCGAAGGGGCAATGCCAATTGTTCCAGTGCAGGCCGGGCCGAGGTCCGACAGGATGTCGCCAAATAGGTTGGATGCCACAACCACATCAAAATGCTCCGGACTCAAGACAAAACGAGCGGTAAGAATATCGATGTGATATTTGTCCCATCGGACATCAGGGTAATCCTGAGCCACCACTTCAACCCGTTCATCCCAGTAAGGCATGCTGATGGAGATGCCATTGGATTTTGTGGCTGAAGTGAGGTGGTGGCGCGGGCGCTTTTGAGCCAGCTCGAAGGCAAAACGCAAAATACGATCCACACCTTTACGCGAAAAAACTGATTCCTGGACAACGACTTCGCGCTCGGTTCCTGCAAACATCCTTCCACCGATAGAAGAATATTCCCCTTCCGTGTTTTCGCGCACCACCATAAAATCGATATCGCCGGGCTTCTTCCCCACCAAGGGTGACGGAACGCCAGGCATCAGGCGCACAGGACGCAAGTTGACGTATTGGTCAAATTCGCGTCGGAACTTGATCAGGGAACCCCATAAAGAAATGTGGTCCGGGACCACTTGAGGCCAACCCACGGCGCCAAAATAAATGGCATCGTATCCTTTGAGTTGATCAAACCAATCCGGCGGCATCATTTCACCATGGCGTTGCCACCAACCCGCACTGGCCCATTCAAACCAGGTCCATTCCAGTGCGATCCCCATTTTTCGGGCGGCTGCTTCTACGACACGCAGGCCCTCGGGCATGACTTCCATGCCAATGCCATCCCCCGGGATGACTGCAATACGATGTGCCATCAATTCCCTTTGGGCCTGATACACCCGATTATGATCAATGAGCTTACAATTTTACCGCATTGCCGCATGACTGAGCAGGAGTAGAATGACGTCATGCGTTTGGTATTCGATTTTGCAGATCACCCGGGACATGTCATCCGGCGGGTGTTTACTCAGCCCAGCGTGGTCTTGAAAGCCTATCACCCGGACGAAGTGCGGCGGCTACTGGATCAGCTTGATGAGGCCACCCAGGGTGGCGCCTATGCCGCAGGGTATCTCAGCTACGAGTGCGCGCCTGCCTTTGAAAGCACGGCCCAGGTTCACTCACCATCACTTCAGCCTATCGCTCAATTTGGAATATTCGCAGCGCCAGAATCAACACTTCCCATCGCGACTTCAAGCGAGCCTCTACACTGCAGCCCGTGGGTTTTGGGAACCACCCCGGAAGATTATGCAAAGAATATCCGCCTGATTCACGAAGCCATTGAACGCGGCGAAACCTATCAAATCAATTACACAGTCCGCACCACCGCTCAATTGACTGGATCTGGCCAACTTTTCTACGAGCGGTTGCGCCGCGCTCAACGGGCCGATTATTGTGCCTGGTTGGATTGTAGTGATTTTCAGATCCTTTCAGCTTCACCGGAGCTGTTCTTCATAAAAACCGGGAATGTCGTCACCACTCGCCCCATGAAAGGAACGGTGCGCAGAGGATTCCAGCCAGAGGAAGACGCTGCTCTGGAGCGCTGGCTCTCCGAATCCCGCAAGAATCGGGCCGAAAACCTGATGATCGTGGATCTGTTGCGCAATGATCTGTCGCGTATTGCCCGGCCAGGGACCGTCAATGTACCCGCCCTGTTTACCATTGAACGCTATCCCACCGTATTGCAGATGACCTCCACAGTGCAAGCGACTTTACGCGATGAGGTATCGCTGTGCGAGATTTTTGCGGCAATATTTCCTTGTGGTTCAATCACTGGGGCCCCAAAACTCAAATCCATGGAGTTGATACGACAACTAGAACCCACACCGAGGGGCCCTTATTGTGGCGCTGTCGGCTGGATCAAGCCGGGTGGCGATGCCCAGTTTAATGTGGCTATTCGAACCCTCGTCCTGACTCCCGGCAATGGCAAGATGGTCTGCGGTCTGGGGGGGGGCATAACCTGGGATTCGCGGAGCGAAGAGGAATATGCCGAGGTCATCACCAAATCAAAATTTTTGGAGTTTGAGCCGAAAGAGTTCGAACTCCTCGAAACAATGCTGCTTAAGGATGGTCAATT
>JAGWPH010000285.1 GCA_028870615.1 Betaproteobacteria bacterium | reverse complement strand
CCTTGTCTCAGTGCTGGTTGCCCGGACGGACCAGGGAGAGGCCGGCCTTGGCGTCGTCGATCGACTGGCCCAGCAGGGAAGTCAGGGCATAAACGGCCTTGAGTCGCGGAGTGGCCACGCCGACGATGGTCCCCAGTTCAATCACCGCCCCGATCAGCGCATCGACTTCCAGACCGCGCCCGGCCTCCACGTCCTGCAGCATGGAGGTTTTGTGGCGCCCGACCTTTTCGGCGCCTTCAATACGTTTTTCAATGCCCAACCGGAAGGTAATGCCGAGCTTGTGGGCCACGTCCTGAGCTTCCACCATCATGTCATGCGCCAGTTCCCGTGTTAGCGGGTGTTGGCAGATTTCGATCAGGGTGGCATGGGTGAGGGCGCTGATGGGATTGAAGGTCATGTTGCCCCAGAGCTTGAGCCAGATTTCGGCCCGGATATTCTCCAGGATGGGAGACTTGAAACCCGCCGCGATGAAAGTGTCCGAGACCTGTTGCGCCCGTGGCGTCGTGGTGCCGTCGAGTTCCCCGATGGGAAAGCGGGTGCCTTCCACATGCTTGATGACGCCCGGGGCTATCGTGGTGGCGGCAGGATAGACCACGCAGCCGATAATTTGTTTGGGATCAACGGTTTTCATGATGGTGCCGGCAGGATCCACGGTTTCCACGATCCGGTTTTCAAATTCGCCACCGTGCCGCTGGAAGTACCAGAACGGAATGCCGTTTTGCATGGGAATCACCACGGTGTCCGGCCCGATGACATTGGGAAGATAATGGGCAATGGGGCTGACCTGGTGGGTTTTCATGGCCAGAATGAGCAGATCCTGAATACCCGCATCGGCAATCTTGTCCACAATGCGAACATCGCCCACCAAGCCCTCGGGGTGCTCGTCGGTGATCAGCTTGAGGCCGTTTTCCCGGATCGCCTCCAGTGTCGCTCCGCGTGCCACGACGGTGACCTCGTTGCCGGAACGTGCCAGCTGTACTGCAAGCAGGCCCCCTATGGCGCCCCCGCCTCCGATAATGCAAATTTTCATGGTGTGATCTGTCCTTGTGGATTTCGGAAACAGTGTGCCCTCATGCGCGCCGCACAGTTGTAATATTACTAATCATTGGCGCGGTCGATTATAGGGCCTTGTTGTGGAAACTATAGCGCATCACAGATAGGGATTGGTGGAAAGGCGGCAACTTCAACCTGCCGGACCGCTTGATCCAAATCATGGCATTATCGCGCATGAGCTACCATGCTAACCGCAGTGGTTTTATGGAAACTACTTTGGCCTGTTCAGCCGGTACGCTGGTATCGGAGCACATGGCCCGGTTCGTGGGCCGCGAGTACCTCAAAAAGAATAAACAGAATAAGCAGTAAAACCGCACAGTACTGGACTCATAAAATACATAACAGAGGAGAAAATGATTATGACGAGTACCCAGATTTCTGGAAGTGACGGCGGGAACGCCAAGTTCTACCACGGTCGATGGTACCAACTGGTCTTTGGCATCATTTGCATGGCGTTGGTGGCCAACCTGCAGTATGCCTGGACGCTGTTCGTCAATCCCATAGACGCCAAGTATCAATGGGGCCGAGCCGCCATCCAGCTGTCGTTTTCAATCTTCATCCTGGTGGAAACCTGGCTGGTGCCGCTGGAAGGCTGGCTGGTGGACAAGTTCGGCCCCCGCCCGGTGATTGCGCTGGGCGCTGTCCTGGCCGCATTGGGGTGGACAATCAATTCCTATGCCAGTTCTCTCACCGAGCTCTACATCGCCGCCGTGATTTCCGGGGTGGGTGCAGGCTGCGTGTATGGGACTGCTGTGGGCAATGCGCTCAAATGGTTTCCGGACAAGCGCGGCCTGGCTGCCGGACTGACTGCTGCCGGGTTTGGCGCAGGTGCGGCACTGACCGTGATTCCCATCGCCAACATGATCCAGAGTTCCGGGTATGAAAAGGCCTTTCTGAATTTCGGCATCATCCAGGGCGTCGTCATTTTTATCATGGCGATGCTGATGATCCGGCCCAGAGTGCCCAAGGGCATTGTGCCTTCCGTACGCGTGGCCAGCTGCAAGGTGGATTTTACCGCAAGCCAGATGATAAAGACCCCCGTATTCTGGGTGATCTATCTCCTGTTCGTGGCGGTGGCTGCCGGTGGCCTGATGGCAACGGCACAGGTCGGCCCGATCGCCAAGGACTATGGCTTTGCCAAACTGCCGGTCAATTTCCTGGGCGAGACGCTGCCCCTGCTGACGCTGGTCCTGTCCATCGACAGCCTGGCCAACGGCTTCACCCGGCCGCTGTGTGGTTTCATTTCAGACCGCATCGGTCGTGAGAACACCATGTTGCTGGTTTTTGTCGGCGAAGGGCTTGCGCTCCTGGGGTTGATGAATTTTGGGCGTGACCCATTGATGTTCATGATATTCACTCCCCTGGTGTTCCTGTTCTGGGGCGAAATCTTTTCGATCTTCCCCGCCACTTGTGCCGATACGTTCGGAGTCAAGAACGCTGCGGCCAATGCCGGCACACTGTATACGG
Organism: Betaproteobacteria bacterium; assembly: GCA_028870615.1. Classification (GTDB taxonomy): domain Bacteria; phylum Pseudomonadota; class Gammaproteobacteria; order Burkholderiales; family Ferrovaceae; genus JAJZRV01. The sequence continues at coordinate 4,203 of JAGWPH010000285.1, read as the reverse complement.
CTAAGGGCACCGCTTCCCTGCTGGTTCCCCTGACGTCATTGTTTGCCGTGAAGGGCGACTGGAACACCGTGTTTATCGTTGCGGCTGCCATGACTATCACAGCGGGTCTCGCAGCGAAGTTCCTCCTGGAGCCGATGCGCGCGCGTTGGATTGCAAACGCCAATCTCCGGCACAGTGAATAAAAAGCTGCCAAAGCACGCACCGGCTTATTGAAGGTTCTGTTGAAGTGATCACCACCCCGCCTGTAAGGCGGGGTGGTGTTTATTTTTCTGGAGATTGAAATTTTTCACGATCCGACGTGGATGGCCTTTGCCGTCGTTGTCATGATGGTGTCTGCGCTGGCCCATGGACTGTTGGGTTTTGGCTTCCCCTTGATTTCCACGCCAGTGATTGCCCTGGTTTCCGATATGCAGACGGCAGTAGTGCTGACTGTTTTGCCCAATCTTGCAGTCAATCTGTTCAGTATCGTGCGGGGTGGGCGGTGGCAGGAAAGCCTGGCGCGTTACTGGCCCATGGCCGTCTGGGTATTGCTGGGTACGCTGCTGGGCACCCGGGTGCTGCTGAGCGTCAATCCCTATGCACTCAAATTGTTGCTGGCGCTGATCATCGCGATCTATCTGGCGCAGGAGCGTCTCAAACGGCTGAACTGGTCCTTTATTCCCAACCATCCCCGGGTTTCGGGGATGGTGCTGGGTTTGTTCGCCGGCGTGTTGTCGGGTAGCGTGAATGTGTCGTTGCCGCCGCTCGTGATTTACTTCATGGCCCTGGGCTTGAGCCCCCTGGCGATGACACAGATCCTCAATTTGTGTTTTTTTTCCGGGAAGATCACCCAGGCGGCGGCCTTTGCCCTGGCCGGCCATCTCGACAGCCAGGTCCTGATGCTCTCCCTGCCCCTGGCGCTACTATCGGTGGCCACGCTTATACTGGGCATGCGCCTCAGGCTGGGGATTCGACCGGAACATTACCGTCTGCTGGTATTCTGGTCACTGGGCCTGATTGCCATCATGCTGGCCGTACAGGGCCTACAGGGGCTAAACGGGTCGGGGTCTTGACCCGAGTCAAGGACTCGGGAAGGCGCGCGGATTATGCTATTTGCGAGGTTGACTTCCGGTTTTATAAAGCATTGAAACGGGTCGACGACATACGACTAAAATAACATCTGAATTTAATTTCAGAAATCTTAAGGAGCGAGAGAGCCATGGAGAACGCACTGTCAGGAATTCGGATTCTCGATATGACACATGTGCAGGCCGGACCGACAGCATCGCAACTGCTGGCGTGGCTGGGTGCCGATGTGATTAAATTCGAACCCCCCTCGGGGGACATCACTCGGGGGCAGCTGCGGGACATACCCAATGCAGACAGCCTCTACTTCACCATGCTCAACTGCAACAAGCGCTCCATCACCGCCAACATGAAAAACCCCGCGGGCAAGGAGGTTTTCGTGGGGTTGCTTAAAAAATGCGACGTGCTGATGGAAAATTTTGGTCCGGGTGTGCTTGACCGATTCGGGTTTTCCTGGGAAGCCGTGCACGAAATCAACCCCAGAATTGTGATGGCCTCCATCAAGGGCTTTGGCTCCAAGGGTCCTTACGCAGAGTTCAAGGCGTACGAGAACGTGGCCCAGGCGATGGGTGGGGCCATGAGCACCACCGGGTTTGACGATGGCCCTCCGTTGGTCACGGGCGCCCAGATCGGCGACTCCGGTACGGGGCTGCATCTGGTTATTGGCATCCTGGCTGCGCTGCAGGCTCGGGCACATAGCGGGAAAGGGCAATATGTCGAAGTGGCCATGATGGATTCGGTCATGAACCTGTGTCGCGTCAAGTTCCGCGATCATCAGCGCTTGACCCGCCAGATTTTGTCGGAGTATTCCGTCGACACCACAGGCCGCCATGCTACGCCGCGCAGTGGCAACGACTCGGGGGGTGGCCAACTGGGTAACGCGGTCAAATGCAAACCAGGGGGCCCCAACGATTACGTCTATGTGGTGGTGCAGGAGGTTGTTTGGGATAAGCTGGCCCGACGCGTGGGGGGTGCTGCCATGGCTGAGGATCCGCGTTTTGCCACAATTGGCGAACGTCGCAAAAACCAGGGCATCATGTGGGGCATGCTCAACGACTTTGCCGGCCAGTACGACAAACGGGAACTCATGGCGCTCCTCAACGAACTCGAGGTGCCCTGCGGTCCCATCATGAGTACTGAAGATCTGGCCAATGACGAGCACGTAAAGCTGCGCGAAATGTATGTGGAACTCGATCATCCGGTGCGTGGTCCCTGGCACAACGTGGGCATGCCCATCAAGCTTTCTGATAATCATGTGCCCATCCAGCGCTCGCCGTTGCTGGGAGAGCATACGGATCAGGTCCTGAAGGAAGTGCTGGGTTGGGATAGTCAACAAATCGAATCCCACCGCAGTGCCGGCGCATTCACCAAATAGCCGCTTTTACACAAACAGAACAAAAGACGGGAATTTATCAGCTTATGAAGATCGTCATCATCGGACAACAGGATTTTGGAAAAGCAGTGCTGGAGGCTTTTCTGGCCCGGGGCGACGAAGTGGCCGGTGTGTTTTGCGCGCCCGAAAAAGAGGGCGCGCGTCCCGATCCGGCGCGGGTGGTTGCGCAGGAGAAAGGGCTCAAGGTCTTTCAATTGCCTTCGCTCAAGGACGCCAAGGCCATCGAGATCATGCGCGAGCTGGCGCCGGATATCGGAATCATGGCGTATGTGCTGCAGTTTGCACCGCAGGAATTCGTCAATATTCCAAAGCACGGCACCATTCAGTACCATCCGTCGCTGTTGCCCCTTTATCGTGGCCCCAGCTCAATCAACTGGCCGATCATCCGTGGGGATAGCAAAACGGGGCTGTCCATTTTCCGTCCGGATGACGGGCTGGATGAGGGTCCGGTGGTATTGCAAAAAGAAACGCCCATCAGCGCAGACGATACTCTGGGGTCCGTGTATTTTGACCGGCTGTTCCCCATGGGCGTGGCAGCCATGTTGGAGGCGGCTGATCTGGTGGTGGCCGGTCGTCACCAGGAAACCGTGCAGGATGAATCCGCAGCGACCTACGAAGGATGGTGCCGTGCGGCCGAGTGCCGCATCAACTGGCACAACCATGTGGATTTTGTCTACAACCTGATTCGTGGATGCAATCCGGCACCTGGGGCCTGGACCACGCTGTTGGGCAAGAAAGTGCAGTTGTTTGATGCGCGCAAGCACCCGTTCCACACGTTTGGGGCCGTCAAGGGCAAGATTGGCGAGATCTCCGCCACGGGCCCCGACAGCCTGCGCATTACGGCACAGGGCGGGCAGATCGAAGTGTTCAAGCTCAAACACGAAGACGGCAAAAAAATCAGCGCAGCTGAATTCATTCGGGAACACGGTCTCGCGGCCGGCAGCAGCTTCGGTAATTAGTCCGGGCAGTTCAGTGGCCGTGGTGGTGCAGCAACCGGCTCAGGGTTTCGGGTGAGATATTGAGGTGCAGGGCCAGTTCCTTTTTGGGCAGCAGTTTGGCCAGGTCCGGGTTTTTGCGCACAAAACGGTCCATTCGCCCGGCTGCGTCGAGCAGGTGTAGCGTGATGGTGTGCGCCATGATTTCGCTCATCAGGCGCATGACTTCGTATTCGAAGTCATGTTTCAGTTTGGGGTAGCGACTCATGAAATCGGCCCACAGCGGAATGGGGCACTTGGCCACGCGCACCCGGGTAACGGCACGGATGCTGTAAGGGGCCCGGTTTTCAAGGCGCCATGCGGCGTAACTGGTCTCGATCTGCGTTTCTCGCGCAAAGCGCAGGATCATCTCTTTGCCTTCCGGGTTGGCCACCACCCGCTTCAGTATGCCTTCCAGAATGAAATACTGGTCCATTTCAGTCGCGCCCTGCACCAGGAGCGCATCACCCTTTTTGACTTCGGCAACGGTCAAATGATTTTCCAGCTCAATCAGTTCCTGTTCCGTAAGACAGCGCAATACGACGTTATTACGCATCAAACCACGCAGCATCATGCGCAGCGGGTGCCGCGAAAGTGGCGTTTCAAGAAAATTGCTGCCGGTAGAATTCATGGCTTTCCATTATAAGGCTTCTTTGCGATTCAGAAAAACTGGCGTTTGTCGTAATCGTGCGCGCGCGTTATAATCCGTCGTCCAACAGATGCCTTTGCCCATGACCAAGTATATTTTCGTGACCGGCGGTGTGGTCTCGT
>JAGWPH010000284.1 GCA_028870615.1 Betaproteobacteria bacterium | reverse complement strand
TGAACTGGCAGACCGCCATAGGCCGAAATATATAGGCAATCCGGCATATTGACTGCCTGCGGGAATGCTGAAACACTGCGCGCCATGGTAGGAAAATCCAACTATCCAGAAAAATTCGAACCTGGTCCCTTTGAATTTCTGTTAATTGCCTTCTTGTGTCAGGGAACAGAAAGCTTTTACGTTTTGCTTTTAGCAACCATCGTCTTCTTTTATGCCCCCACTTACTGGCTGCATGATTGGATGAAAAAGTCTGAGGGGAAACCCCATGCCTAACCCGTCGTTAGGCGGAAGTTGTTCTGAAATAAAACAGGAGTGGCATCATGTTAGGAGATAGCGAAAGGCAAGATTTTTATTCTTCAATTAAGCAGCACGGTTTTCAAGAAAATGATTTTGAATTAACTCAGCAACGAGACCCAACCTCCGGCACAGGTATTTACGCCATCACCGGAACTGTAACGATTCGCTGCAAACTAAATGGGAAAGAGAATACTTACAGAGCGGGGCATGGTTCGTCTTGGCCTTCACAGTTTCACAACGATCTTGCACAAGGTGTTTTTGGTAATGCATCCACCTAACCACTACCGTGAAAATTGCTAGATTTTCCTTGCCTTTGATTCTGCTGTGCCTCTTTGTTGCGGGCTGTGATCGCGGACGGACGGAGGAACTAGAAAATCGAGTTGCAGAGCTTGAAGCACAACTTAACGACGTCCGCTCAAAGCTCGACGATGCCGAGTCAGAGGTTGAAAGCCTTAAATCAGCGACAGATGAACTTACGTCGGCTGTGAGCGATTTTGATTACGAAAACTGGCGGAGTGTAGTGCCAGATGTTCAGCAGGCCGCGGCAAACGTGGAAAGCACCGCAAATGACGTAGAGTCTGCGATTAATGATGCTAAAAACGCCGCGAACTGAGGTTTAACAATAGTCATGTTGCTTAGTAGCCTAACCCTGCATTCGAGTCGGCGCGGCTGCGCCCCATTCAGGGATACTCCCGAGCCTGCAGCGTGTCCGTGCCCCTCAGGGATGCCGCTCAATTCCGCCACGTTGGGCCACACAATTCTCAAGGAGTCATCATGACAAGCAATTTAGATAAAGACTCTGCGAAGAGCAAGCAGCCGTCGCCCAGCGGAAGTTCGCTCCTTGGCAGAGTAGTCGGCGCAATAGTGCTGCTCGCGGTCATATGGTTAGTGTTTGGTAGCCGTATTTCTTACTCAGTAGCAGAGTGCTCTAAAGGCACAAGTCAGTGCGTAACTGGAATTGCCGTTGCTCTCGGAATAGTTGACGTATATGACAAGAATGACCGCTGCACGGGCGTGGGATGCAATTTTTGACAAACTGGATATAACATCAACCTTTGTCTGATTTCTATAGAGCCAGGAAATCACCATGCCATTGCAAAGAGATAACGATGTTGTTCGTGGGCTAGGATTTGTCGCGCTATACGCTGCCTACTTGGAAGAGCAGATCGATAACCTCCTGTTCATGCTTCAGTCCATTGAGCAGTTCCCTGAGAGCGAGCAACGTTGGCAAACAAGTCGGAAGATCGAAAAGGCTAAACGATTGGTGCACGGGCTTGTTTTCGAGTGTCGCGATGCACTACTAGCCGATCTGGACGCGTCTAAGCAACTGCTCGATTGGCGAAATGAGGTAATTCATGGCCGAATCTATGCGAACTTTGATCGGCCCGATACTTTGAAATCAGGTCGCCCGAATATACCGGATCGGATCGTCAAACCCGACGAACTGTACGACCTAGCCGACAATCTCGCTGAGGCTCGCTTGGCACTATACCGGCCCATGATTTTTCAGATCCCTTGCTCCATGCAGGTGAATCAATGAGGCCCAACCCGGCAGTCAAGCGGGACTGCGCGAATAAGGCCTCGCGCAGCCCCTTACTAATGACATGGACTCCCCCTACTCAAAAGGCATCTGATGTGCCAGATTGGGAATGCTAATTTCCAATCACTGAGAGGAGGAGTCAAAATGAAGCTTACCCGAATTGGGCTGGATACAGCAAAGCAGGCGTTTCAAATACATGGCGTGGATGAGCACGGCAAAACGAGGCTGCAAAAACAACTGGCACGTGCACGGGTGCTGGAGTTCTTTGCGAATTTGCCGCCGTGCCTGGTTGGGATGGAAGCCTGCGCAGGCACGCACTACTGGGCACGGGAATTAGGCAAGTTCGGCCACACAGTACGACTGATGGCAGGCCAGTTCGTTGCGCCTTATCGCAAGAGCGGCAAGAATGACGCCAATGATGCCGAAGCAATTTGCGAAGCGGTGGGCCGCCCCAACATGCGCTTTGTGCCGGTGAAGAGTGTTGAGCAACAGGCGATCCTCGCCGTACACCGCGCCCGCTCGCTGCTGGTGGAAGAACGCACAGCGCTCGTCAACCAGATTCGTGGGCTGCTGGGTGAATTCGGTATCGCGGTCGCGCAAGGCATTGATCGGCTCCGGCATGCTTTGCCGGACATTCTGGAAGACGGCGAAAATGCTTTGCCGGGGTTAGCCCGCGAAACATTTGCTGAACTGCTGGAGCAACTGCGTGCCACCGATGTGCGCGTTGCACATTATGACCGGCGCATTGAAGTGCTGGCCAGGGAAATGAAATCTGCCAAGCGGCTGATGGCAATTGCAGGGATTGGTCCTATCACCGCCACGGCATTGGTCGCTACGGTCGGCGATGCGAAAGTGTTTAGCAATGGCAGACAGTTTGCAGCTTGGCTGGGTTTGACCCCGCGGCAGCATTCCAGTGGTGGCAAGAGCAGGCTGGGCCGGATTAGCAAGCGCGGCGATGTGTATCTGCGTACCCTGCTCATCCACGGCGCTCGCTCGGCATTGCGATTGACGATGAAAAAGAGTGATCCCAAAAGCCAGTGGGCGGAAGCTCTGAAACAAAGAAGCGGCAACAACATTGCTGCGACTGCCTTGGCAGCCAAGCATGCCCGCATCATCTGGGCAATGCTGGCCAGGGAAACAGAATATCGGCTGGCCGCGTAAGCTGCCAGATTTTACAACCGGTTTACGGAGGGTATCCCACCGCTGATTGCGTGGATGGATAGAGTGATGGAACGAGGCTGAACCTCGCACGGGTCGAACCTGATAACGTGAATGGCCGCAACACAGGCCGCTCTACTAATGAGGCACCCATGCGCGAATGTCATCAGGGCCAGAGCAGACATGCTCAAAAGTAGGCCGGATATATTGCTGCAATCAGATTCTCAAACCAGAAAACTATCGTCCTTGCAAAACGGGGGAGTCCATATATTCTACGTTATGCATTTCGATAAATGATTATGGCATCTACGGGAGACATCTCGATTCATCCTCCACTTGAAGGAGAGTGGAAGTTTCTAAGACCTCCCGGCCACCATCCTTATGCATTTGACTTTGTGCAGTTGGATAACAATAGAGTGTCATCACATAGCGAGGCTGCATTACGGTTCTTTGTAAACAAAATATCTTCAGATAAATTCTATTGCTGGAGCAAACCAGTTTACGCTCCGATTGACGGAACTGTTATTCGTGTGGGGAATGGCTGGCAAGATCATGAGTACACCAATATCTGGAAAACCATCCAAATATGGTACAACGCGACTTATCGATTCCGCCCCAAAGAAGAAAATGGCAGGGTGGATATAAGACCAAACGCCGGGAATCATGTGATGATAAAAGCAAAGGAGGGTTATATAGTGTTCCTCGCCCACCTCAAAAATCAGTCTATTTTAGTTTCCGAAGGCCAGCACGTGAGGCAGGGAGAAGTAATAGGAATGGTGGGTAATTCTGGCAACTCAACCGCGCCTCACCTTCATATCAATTTATTTGATCAAGTGGAAAATCCATTTAAATCAAAAGTGCTTCCATTTGTATTCAATGGCTACGATTCGTTGAGTTCAGAGGGGCAATGGATCACGCACACTTCATCTGTACCTAAGGTGGGCGCTTTTGTGAGGTTTCATGCATAACCCAGCGCTCAAGCGGGACGCGCCTTCGGCGCCCCCCTTAGCTCCACGTTGGTCAATGCATTCCACCATCTCCGATAGGTAACGTATATGCGAATGACTGCACTGGCAACCTTGCACGAAAGCATGATGAATAACGGTATCGAAATTCAGAAGTTCCTGTTTAGAACAGGGGCAGCTACATTTGAATGCCTTTTTTCGTCGCGTGGAAATTCACTTGAGCTATCGCTTACTTCTCGCGGTGAAAACCCAAAGTTTTTCTTGTTTCCTGTGTCACCTTCGTATGACATACAAGCATACCTCGGTGACAAACTGGGTGAGTTCATAGCAGTGCTGAAAACAC
>JAGWPH010000283.1 GCA_028870615.1 Betaproteobacteria bacterium | reverse complement strand
GCATGAAAAACACCCCAGGTATCCGGGGTAGCGTAATAATCCGCAAGTAATCCCCGAACCACATACTCTGAAGCCTCGTGGGCGTTGCTGTGCCCGCCCACGCCATCCGCCACGGCCGCAAGCAGCCCCTTGTTTTCAAGTTCGTGATCATCCGGGGTCACGGCTCCGCAAAAATCCTCATTGCGTTGCCGCGGACCGGTCAGCGAGCTAAAACCCAGGGCAAAAGCAGAAGGCATAACTCCAGTAACCTTGCCCTCAAATCCTGGCACTGGTCAGATGTGCGGCGCCCCAGGTCGTGCGCCAGCGCGTCTTGACTGCCATTAACCCAATCAGGGCAACGATGGCCAAAGTGGCAAACACATAGAAACCCGTCGTGTAACTGCCCGTCATCTGCCTGGAATAACCCAGGCTCGAAGCCAGATAAAAACCACCCACACCGCCAGCCATGCCCACCAGTCCTGTCATGACACCAATCTCCTTACGAAAACGTTGTGGCACCAGTTGAAATACTGCACCATTCCCCATGCCAAGGGAAAGCATCGCGACCACAAAACCAATCAGCGCCATCCAGGCATCCGACAAGCCAACGCCCACGATAGACAGCGTGCCTGCGGCAACAAGATAGACCCCGCTCAACAACCGAATGCCTCCAAAACGATCTGCCAGCGCACCACCCATAGGGCGCACCATCGAACCTGCAAACACGCAGGCTGCGGTATAGAATCCGGCGGTTTTGGCGTCCAGACCATACTGCGTGTTGAAATAGATCGTAAGCGATGAAGCCAGCCCGACAAACCCCCCAAAGGTGACCGAATAAAAAAACATGAACCACCAGGCATCCTTGTCCTTCAACACCAACAAGTACTCTGCCAGGCGTTTGGGAGCAGGCGCGCCAGGCGCATCCTTGGCCATGATGATGTAAGCCAGCAACACGAGGCCAAGCGGGATCAGGGCAATCCCAAACACATTCGTCCATCCAAAAGCTACTGCCAGCGAAGGGGCAAACAGGGCAGCAAACACTGTACCTGAATTACCTGCACCGGCAATGCCCAGCGCCTTGCCTTGATGCTCGGGAGGATACCAACGCGAGGCCAGCGGCAGTGCAACGGCAAAAGAAGCGCCTGCAACACCGAGAAACAGCCCGAGAACCAGCACCTGTCCATAACTGTGGATACCCCACCACCAGGCCACAAATAGGGCGACTATCACGACGACCTGGCCGATAATGCCAGTAATGCGCGCATTGAGGTGGTCCACCATGATCCCCAACACCAGTCGCAAGGCTGCGCCCGACAAAACCGGTGTTGCCACCATTAACCCTTTCTGCACATGATCGAGACTGAGATCTTTGGCAATCTGGACACCCAAAGGCCCCAAGATGACCCAGACCATAAAGGCCAGATCGAAATACAGGAAGGACGCGATAAGCGTGGGGAGGTGACCAGCCTGCAAGAATGATTTTCGATCCATGATTTGCTCCTGAAATGATCCGTACGTTTTATAAAATGCCTGCTTCTCGCTGCTGCTGTTGTGACGCCATGCGCTTTAGTTCCGGCAAACAGGAACCACAGTTCGTGCCGCACTGAAGCGTCATCTGCAAAGCAGTCAGTTTCTGCTCCGGATTTTCTGTTTCTGGGAGCCCGTGCAATACCGCGACGATGGCCTGTTCCGGAACATTGAAACAGTCGCAGACCACTTTTCCGTGAGGCCGCAGCATCCCCGGTGGAGACTTTCCAGGAGTCAGTAAGGCTCGCCCCAAGCCTTCCACAGATGCTCCGGTCTCGAGATAATTCTTGAGCCAGGACGCTGCGGCAACCTGGGCCGGTTCACCCGAAACGAGCACCGCGGTGAGTTTTCCGCGCTGCGCTCCTTCAACACCGACCCGGATTAATCGTCCGATTCCCCGGCGCTTGTCGTGATAGCGAAGCACACCCGTTTCTTCAGCACGCAGCCCAAAGGCCGATTCGATAGCCGACAACAGATGTTCCTGTCCTGCTTCGTAGCCGGCCAGGCGCAAAAGTACGCCGATCGGCGAAACAGAATCCTGCATCTCGTGTCCAAACAGTACGCAGCTTCCAAAAGCAAATTCTTGTAGCATGGGGCGCAGTGACATCTGGACTGCAAGCGCCTGCTGCTGCGGTAACCAGGCAAAAGCTGTCAGCCGCCAGGGCAGTTCGGCTTTCAGGAGCTTGATGGCTGCGTGCTTGAGTTCGGGCTGCCCAGATACAGGATCGATAGCTGGCAAGGTCAACGTATTGACCCCATAACCCGGGCCGCCACCAGCCTTTCCCGCCACCCACTCTTCACCCCAGTGCATGGCCACAAAAGCCTGCATCGGTGCTACTTCTTCCGAAGGTTGCACCGGCAGCACCTGGCTGCCACGACGACTGGTGATATGAACCAAGTCCCCAGCCTGAAAACCAAGGCGTAAACAATCTGCGGAGGAAAGCTCAACGACGGGCTCTGGGGCATGCGCGTAAAGCCGCGCAAGGGTGCCAGTGCGGCTCATGCCATGCCACTGATCGCGTAAACGTCCGGTGGTAAGTGCAAAAGGATAGCGTGCGTCCACGGGTTCGGCGACAGCACGATAGGGTGCTGCTACAAATCGTGCACGTCCATTGCCGGTGGCAAACACCCCGTCCTCATAGAGTCGCGTTTTGCCCGCAGGGGCCCCCATGGGCATGGGCCACTGCTGTGGTCCGAGGGTCTCGAGAATGGAATAGGACAAGCCGGTGATATCGAGATCGCGCCCCGCTGTGCTGGCCCGGTGTTCCAGCCAAATCGACTCCGGGCTGTCATAGGCAAACAGCGAGCTGCCGGTGCGCGTCGAACGGCCCAGTAACTCCTCCATCCGGCGCCCTACAGCAGCCGCTATGGCCCAGTCATGGCGTGCTTCTCCAAAAGGGGCGACAGCAGGAATCACCCGGCTGATGCGTCGTTCGGAGTTGGTGACGGTTCCCTCTTTTTCGGCCCAGGTGGTTGCCGGCAACAGAACATCGGCAAATGGCACCGTAGCCGTATTGCGGTAGGCTTCCTGCACCACGACAAATTCCGCCTGGGCCAGCCCCTCATGCACGGCCCTCTGATTTGGAAGTGATTGTGCGGGGTTGGTACAAATAATCCAGATCGCTTTGAGCGTACCCGCTTGCAGCGCATCAAACATGGGGATCGCGGTCAGTCCAGGCTGTTCTGGTACGGATTCCACATCCCAAAGCTCAGCTACTTCCCGGCGGTGCTGTAAATTGGACAGCTCCCGATGGGCTGACAACAGATTGGCCATTCCCCCCACTTCACGACCACCCATGGCGTTGGGTTGACCGGTCAAGGAAAATGGGCCGGCTCCTGGTTTGCCGATCTGACCGGTTGCGAGATGCAGGTTGATAAGCGTTGCATTTTTCGCCGTGCCTGTCGCTGACTGGTTGAGTCCCTGGCAATACAATGACAGAGACGCTCCGGATTGCGCAAACCAGCGCGCAGCTTGGCGCAATGCCGGCTCCTCAATGCCGCAGCACTGCGCCACCATGCGTGGCGTAAATTCTGCCACCAGATTCCGGAGGGCCTCGAATCCTTCGGTGTGCGCATCAATGTAGGGTCTGTCGATCCAGCCTTCCCACAACATGATATGCAGCATCCCGTGATGCAGAGCAACGTCGGTTCCCGGGACAATCCGCAAAAACAAGTCGGCACTTTGTGCCGTATCCGTCCAGCGTGGATCAACCACAATCAATTTGAGCTCTGGATTTTTAGCACGTGCCGCTTCTACGCGCCGAAACAGGACTGGATGCGCAAATGCCATATTCGACCCGGAAATGAAAATGACTTCAGCCTGGTCAATGTCCTCATAACTGCAAGGTGGGGCATCGGCTCCCAGCGTTTGTTTGTAGCCTGCCACGGCGCTGGACATGCACAAGCGCGAATTGGTATCGATGTTGTTGGTCCCGATCAGGCCCTTGGCAAGCTTGTTGAACACATAATAATCTTCGGTCAGCAGTTGTCCGGACACGTAGATACCAACGGCATCCGGGCCGTCGCGACGAATGATTTCGCTAAAGCGTTGTGCTACGGTTTCAAGTGCCGTGTCCCAGCCCACGTTGTGGCGGGTATCCTCTCGAGCGTGACGCACCTCGGGCTGGGCCACGCGCACCTGATCGTAAATGTGAGGTTGTGCGGTGAGGTGAAGCGTGGCTCCCTTGCTGCAGAGGCGGCCAAAATTGGCTGGGTGTGCGGGGTCACCCCGAACGTTTGTCACCCTTCCGATCCCTGCAGCATCCCGCTCCGATTCAATCAGCATCCCGCAACCCACGCCGCAGTAACAGCAGGTACTGCGCGTAAGTTGCAACGCGGTCCCCTGGGCCACTGGGGTAGTCGCGTTCATGAAGCGCCCGCGAGTTCCGCCTTGTTGAGATAGACCTGCCCGCCTTCCACCTTCACTGACAACCGGCCTGCACACCCGGCATCAGGTTCCACCGCTTCGCCGCTATCGAGCTCGATATTCCAGCCATGCAGCGGACAGGTCACGCGGTGACCATGAACGATTCCCTGGGACAGT
>JAGWPH010000282.1 GCA_028870615.1 Betaproteobacteria bacterium | reverse complement strand
TCAAAGCGTACCCTGGTCATTCCTCCGGAATTGGGCTACGGAAATCGCGGTGCCGGTCGAGTCATTCCGCCCAACGCAACGCTGGTCTTTGACGTGGAGCTATTGGACGTACACTGATCCGTATAACACCACATGGACCCGATAAGGTCCATGTGCACCAATCACGATCGTCTGTTCGATGTCGGCTGTACGCGACGGCCCGGAAACAAAATTGACAGCGCGCGGTAGCGCCTCCCGCTCACTCTTCATCAGCGCCAATGCTTCCTCCATGCCAGACACGATGCGCTGAACATCCAGAATGGCAATATGAGTTTCCGGCAGTAAGCTGACGGCTGCCGGGCTATCCGCACCTGATAGCAGCATCAACGTCCCCGTTTCCGCAATAGCGCAGAAGGCGCCGGTAACGCCAACCAGGTCATCGGCGTGGGCCCCTCTCGCCGCAAGCATCAATCCGGCACGCTCCCATTCCAAGGCATGTAACCCATGCCATACAACGCCCTTCTGCGGCAGCGCTTTTTCTTTTAGATAACGTGCAACGGCTTCCGGAACTTCCGGTAAGGAAGCGACACGATCCACACTGGTCCCCAGCTTCTCAGAGCGTTCCTGAAAACGTGCCACATGGTCACTCCAGTGATAAGTCGGGCGTGGGCCGCGCGGGTTTTTCCTGATGTACTCCTGGACCGCGGGACGCTCGAAGCCGGCTATGTCCCCCGGCAAACCAAGGCCCCGACGCACACGGGCCAAAATATTATCGCGGGCACTCATGAACGCCTCTTTCGGTATAGTTCACGAAAAGTTTTACCTTGGGGTGCCGGCATGTCCCGACCATCGGTCCAACCATCCAGCCCGGGCAAGTGGTGTAGTAATTTTTTCTTTCCACCCAGCAGGCTGAGCACCCGGACACCCACTTGCGTCATCAGGGCATACAAACGTGGCCGGTTGGCCACTCCCCGCCAAAGCCGGATGAACAAGCGTTCATGCCAGGGACGCAATCCTTGTTCAAAAGATTTTTCACGCAGCACGCGCATCAACTCCGGCAAAGGAATTTTGACCGGACAGACCACCTGGCATGCGCCACACAAAGTGGAAGCCTGAGGCAGATCGAGCGCATTTTTAAGTCCCACATAGGAGGGTGTCAGGACCGCGCCAATGGGCCCGGGATAAACCCATCCATAGGCGTGGCCTCCGATGTTTTGATACACCGGGCAGTGATTCATGCAAGCACCGCAGCGAATGCAGCGTAGCGCTTCTTGCATTTCTGTTCCCAGCAAACGCGAGCGGCCGCTGTCCACCAGAATGATGTGAGACTGCCCAGGGCCATCCAGGTCGCCCTCCTGGCGCGGGCCTGTGAGCATCGAAACATAATTGGTAATGGATTGCCCAGTGGCTGAGCGCGTCAATAGCCGCACAATCGTGGAAAAATCGTTGAGCGTGGGCAAAACTTTTTCAATGCCGGTAATGGTCACATGGATTCTTGGCAAGGTCGTTACCATGCGACCATTGCCTTCATTGGTGACAATTACGACCGATCCGGTTTCGGCAATCAAAAAGTTTCCGCCGGAAATTCCCATTTCTGCCGACAAAAAATGCGGTCGCAACTGTTCCCTGGCCTCCCGACAGAGTGCAGGAATATCCGTTTGGCGCGGCGTATGATGATTTTCGGAAAACAACGCAGCCACTTCCTCCAGGCTTTTGTGTATGGCTGGTGCAATGATGTGCGAAGGCGGCTCATGAGCTAGCTGCAGGATATATTCACCCAGATCTGTCTCGATGGCCTGTATGCCCACCGCTTCCACGGCATCATTCAAGCCAGATTCCTCGCTGACCATCGACTTGGATTTGACTATTTTTTTAACGCCGTTGGATTGTGCTATTTCGATCAGGATGCGATTGACGTCTTGCGCCGTCTCCGCCCAATGAACCTGTGACCCGCGTGCCAGTGCTTGTTCCTCAAAAGCCACCAGATAACTGTCAAGATTTGCAAGGCTTCGATCACGAATCGCAGCAGCGGCAACCCTGATCGTTTCAAGGTTGTCCACTTCGGTCATCACGGCAGCGCGTGCCTCCACAAACCGCCCACCAAAACGTTTCATGTTCCGCTGAAGCAAAGGGTCGATCAGCTTGCGCCGGACATTGCTCTTGAAGTAAAACGAAGTGAGTTGCATCAACCCTGACCCAATTCGGGGCCGGCCAGCACTTCGGCCACATGGAGTACCTGGGTAGTGTCATCGCCCAGACGACGCAAGCGCCCCTCGATATTGAGCAGACACCCCAGATCACCCCCCACGATGGCATCTGCCTTCGTCGCCAGGGCATCCTGGCATTTGTTGTCCGCCATCCGGGTGGCGATCTCCCCCAACTTGATGGAAAACGTTCCGCCAAACCCGCAGCAGAGTTCAGGTTTGTTCATTTCACGCAGTTGCGCGCCCACAACCTGTCCCATCAGCTGGCGCGGTTGGTGCTTGACATTCAGTTCACGCAGCCCGGAACAGGAGTCATGATAGGTGATGGTGCCTTGAAAAAAACTATCCAGACGCTCCACTTTCAATACGGTGACCAAAAAATCGGTCAGTTCGAAAGTGCGTTGTGAGAGTGCATCGAGTCGGTGTTGAAGCACAGTATCATCGGGAAACAATTCGCCGTAATGGCAACGGATCATCCCTGTACACGAGCCACTGGGGGCCACAACGTAATCGAAGGACTCAAAATCGGCCAGAAACCGTCGCGCCATGACACGACCTGATTCGCGATCCCCGGAATTAAAGCCCGGCTGCCCACAACAGGTTTGGTTTGGTGGTACTACGACTTCACATCCCGCATTCTCGAGGAGCTTCAAGGCAGCAAACCCGATCCGAGGACGCATCATGTCCACGAGACAGGTGACAAAAAGACCTACACGCATTGAAAATCCTGGGTTGTATCAGAGTTGCCCGACCGTCACCTGATTATGAGTTTCCAGCCACTTGCGAACACGATTGGCGTCACCAATCCGGGCATATCGTCCACGGGAATCCAGCAACACGATAACCATCGGGTGGCCGTTGATCGTGGCCTGCATGACCAGACACTGCCCGGATTCATTGATAAAACCGGTTTTTGACAATCCAATGGCCCAGCCCGAATTGGCAACCAATGGGTTGGTATTGTGAAAGATGACCGTACGTCCCCGAAATCCTACAGGGATCGAAACGGAAACCGTTGTCGTAATTTCATGAATGCGCGGATATTGAATTGCCGTCTGGACCAAAATGGCCAGATCGTGAGCAGTCGAGACGTTATTGCCATTGAGTCCGGAAGCATCTTCGAAATGGGTGTTTGTCATTCCCAGACGGGCTGCTTCAGCATTCATGCGCCCAACAAATGCCCTGATACCCCCTGGATATGAACGGCCCAACGCCGAAGCTGCCCTATTTTCGGAGGCGATCAGAGCCATGCGTAAAAAATCCAGGCGGCTGGCATGCGCCCCGACGCGCAAACTGGATCGGGTAAAGCGCAGGTTATCCACATCCTCTTCGGTCACGGTGACCTGCTCATCGAGGTCCTGGCCGGATTCCAAAACAACCAAAGCCGTCATGAGCTTGGTGATGGAAGCAATGGGATGAACCGGATCGGGGTTTTTTGAGAAAACAACCTGTTGAGTCGTCTGATCGATGACCAATGCAGTGGAAGACCGCAGGTCCACGCCAGAGGGGTCTGACACTGCAGCGGCGTGATGACTGTTGTGACGCGCGTGAGCAGTCGGCACCCCTCCTGCAAGCAGAACCCATAGAATCAGCCCGTACCGAATTGCGTTGCTGTTTGTCCGGCTCATCTTCCTCCCCGCACTCCCGTGGCCATAACAATACATAAAATCATTTGGTTACGCAACATTATTCTGTTTTTGCTGCAAGATCCACATACGGGCATAAACCCCATTGGCTACCAGGAGCAGTTCGTGTCGCCCCCGTTCGATGATACGGCCCTCTTCCATAACCAGAATCTGGTCGGCATCAACGATGGTAGACAAGCGGTGCGCAATGACCAATGTTGTGTGATGGCGGGCAATGGAGGCCAGTTCTGCCTGGATGTCCTTTTCGGAGCGCGAATCCAGGGCTGAGGTGGCCTCATCGAATACCAATATCTGGGGCCGTTTCAGGAGGGTGCGGGCAATGGCCACCCTTTGTTTTTCACCGCCGGACAATTTGAGCCCCCGCTCACCTACCAGCGTCTCATAGCCATCTGGTAATTTTTCAATAAAATCATGAATATGCGCTGACTGAGCGGCCTGAATGACCTCTTCCCGGGAAGCCTCGGGACGGCCGTAGGCAATGTTGTAATAGACGGAATCATTGAACAGGACCGTGTCCTGGGGGACGATGCCGATCGCCGCGCGCAGGGATTGCTGGTTCACGGTACGAATATCCTGACCATTGATCAAGATTCTTCCCCCGTTGACTTCGTAAAAACGGAATAGCAGGCGCGCCAAAGTGGATTTCCCCGCACCGCTTGGCCCAACAACAGCCACTTTGTGTCCGGTGGGAATTTCAAAATCCACTTGTTTCAAAATCGGTCGCCGAAGATCGTACGAGAAATCAACGGCTTCAAACCGGACAGCCCCCTGGCCCACCACCAGATCGGGCGCACCGGGGAGGTCGCTCACTTCGGTATGGACGGTAAGCAGTCGAAACATGCGGTCCATATCGGCCAACGCCTGCTTGATTTCCCGGTAAATCACACCCAGAAAGTTAAGTGGAATGTACAGTTGCAGCAATAAGGCATTGATCAGCACGAGGTCGCCCACAGTCAGTCGCCCAGCAACCACCCCATCGGCTGCCCGGGCCATCAGCACCACCGAACCGATGCCAATAATCAGGCTCTGGGCTACGTTGAGCGCTGCCAGCGATGTCTGGCTTTTGACTGAAGCCTGTTCCCACTTCCGCAGATTTTCATCATAACGTTCGGTTTCCCAGGCTTCATTACCAAAATACTTGACCGTTTCATAGTTGATGAGGCTGTCAATGGCGCGCGTATTGGCTTTGGAGTCCAGCTCGTTCATGCGACGCCGAAATGCCGTACGCCACTCGGTGATGACGATCGTCATGGAAATGTAGATTACCAGCGTCACCAGAGTAATCAAGGCAAACCAGACATCGTATTTCCAGGCCAGGATCCCGCCAACCAGTAGCATTTCCACCAGGGTGGGCACGATACTGAACAGGGTGAAGCGCATCAGGCTTTCGATGCCTCGGGTACCGCGTTCGATGTCGCGTGACATGCCTCCGGTCTGACGCTCAAGATGGAAGCGCAGATTGAGCGCATGCAGATGTCGAAACACCGCTAGGGCAATACGACGGACAGAGCTCTGCGTAACCTTGGCAAACACACCATCACGCAGCTCGTTGAAAAATGTCGTGGAAAACCGCAGCAAACCATAACCAATGATCAGCATGCCCGGTACTGCCACCAGTACATGGGTTGGCTCAAGCCGATCGATGATTTCCTTGAGCGCCAGCGGAACACCCACATTGGCTACCTTGGCCAACAGCAGGCAAAGGAATGCCAATACAACCCGTCCCTTAAACTCCGACAAATAGGGCAGCAAGCTACGGATGGCACCCCAGTCACCGCTTGTAAAACGGTTAGGCGAAAGGGGCGCAGCGGAACTTCCAGGACGGATGCGCATGTTCGTTCTATTCAGTCATCAAACGTGCCGGATGCAAACGGCATTCGGCTGTCAGTTCGCAGATACCCAGAAATCGATCGGCAGGCATGTATACCCGAAAGCGTTGCCCTGGCGTCCCGGCAAAGTCACAGGGCAATCCGCGGCCCTGACGAATAGCCAGGCTCTGTGTGTCATCAAGATCAATACGCGGCACACCGGACAATAACGCATCGGCTGGAAGCAAACACTTTTCCCGTTCTTCCATGGAGAGCGCTTCAAGCTGCTGGAGTGTCACTGCGCCTTGCAATGCAAACGAACCGGTTTCCGTACGCCTCAATCCGCAAAGATAACCGCCACATCCCAGCGCCGCACCAATATCTGCAGCCAGTACCCGGATGTAGGTTCCTTTGCTCACCTTGAGCGCAAGCGTCAGCGTTTCACCATCCCAAGCCTCAATCTTCTGTTCCAGCACTTCGATGCGACGGGGGGGACGAGCAACCTCGAGGCCTGCCCGAGCATAGTCGTAAAGTGGTCGTCCTTGGACTTTCAATGCGGAATGCATGGGGGGGTACTGGGACTGAACCCCCTCAAAGCAGTGCAGGACAGATTCGATCGTTGCAAGCGTCCCCGTAAAAGGCTGCACCGGGGTAATCTTGCCTTCACCATCTCCGGTAGTACTGCAGTAACCCAAACGAATCCTGGCCTGATAAGCCTTGGGGGCATCCAGCAACCAGCCAGAAAACTTGGTGGCTTCCCCCAGGCAGAGGGTCAAGAGCCCTGTGGCATGTGGATCAAGCGTTCCCGTATGACCCGCCTTGCGCGCTGCCAGAAGATAACGCGCACGCTGCAAGGCGGTATTGGAAGACAATCCGAAGGGCTTATCGAGCAACAAGACGCCTGTGATATCGCGGCGGGGTAACACAGCACCACGCGCCCTGGGACTTTCAAGATTGGTTATGTTGTGCATCCGAAGCCACCGCCTCATCGATCAAACTGGATAAAGCAACAGCACGGTCAAGGGTTTGATCTTCGAGAAAGTGCAGTTGTGGCATGCTGCGTAAGGTCATGCGGCGCCCCAACTGACGCCGCAAAAATCCGGCGCCTTCCTGCAAGGCCTCGAGCGTTCTCTGCAGCGATTGCTGTCCTTGCAATGAACTGACATAGACCTTGGCATGCGAATAATCAGCAGAGACTTCGACCGCTGTGACAGTCACCATGCCCACCCGTGGATCTTTGACTTCACGCCGGATCAAGTCGGACAGGTCTTTCTGGATCTGATCGCCGATACGGCGACTGCGCGGATAAGAGTTCAAGAGGATACCTCCGGTCTAAAGCGTCCTGGCCACTTCAACCACTTCGAATGTTTCCAGCTTGTCACCCACCTGAATATCGTTATAGTTCTTGAGAGACAAGCCGCATTCAAATCCCGCCTTAACTTCGCGGACATCATCCTTGAATCGCTTCAGGGAATCGAGCTCGCCGGTATGGATCACCACATCGTCGCGCAGCAGCCGTACTCCGGCACCACGCTTGATGTTACCTTCCAATACATAGCAACCGGCCACTGCGCCCACCTTGGAAATGCGGAAGACTTCGCGAATTTCAACCAACCCCGTAATGCTTTCCTTGCGATCGGGCGAAAGCATTCCGGACAACGCAGCCTTCACTTCATCCACCGCGTTATAGATGATGTCGTAGTAGCGCACGTCTACACCGCTACTGTTAATCAACTTGCGTGCCGTTGCATCGGCACGCGTATTAAACCCAATGATGACTGCCTTGGATGCAAGGGCCAGGTTGACATCCGACTCGGTGATGCCACCAACGGCGGCATGCACGATGTTGACCCGCACTTCATCCGTGGAAAGTTTTTGCAGGGATTGGGTCAAGGCCTCATAGGAACCCTGTACGTCAGCTTTAATGATGAGTGAGAGAACCTTAACTCCACCTTCAGCCATTTGGTCAAACATATTTTCCAGTTTTGCTGCCTGCTGTTTGGCTAGCTTGACGTCGCGAAATTTGCCCTGACGGAACAGCGCGATTTCACGGGCCTTGCGATCATCATTGAGCACCATCACATCCTCACCGGCAACGGGAACCTCGGTCAGTCCCTGGATTTCCACCGGTATGGATGGGCCTGCCTGCTCCACGGGGTGGCCCGCTTCATCCAGCATCGCGCGTACCCGGCCATAAGAGGCTCCTGCAAGGACCATGTCGCCTCGCCGTAGGGTGCCTGATTGCACCAGTATCGTGGCAACTGGGCCGCGCCCCTTGTCCAGGCGCGCTTCAATGACAATTCCCTTGGCCGGCGTATTCCTTGGCGCCTTAAGCTCCAGTACCTCGGCTTGCAGTAGAACAGACTCCAGCAGCCTATCGATGCCTTGCCCTGTTTTGGCCGAAACCTGGACGAACTGGGCATCGCCACCATACTCTTCAGGAAGCACCCCTTGCAAAACAAGTTCGCTCTTGATGCGCTCGAAGTTGGCTTCCGGTTTATCCATTTTGTTTACGGCCACCACCACGGGAACGTGAGCTGCTTTGGTGTGGTGAATGGCTTCAATGGTTTGTGGCATGACACCGTCATCGGCGGCTACGACAAGAATCACGATATCCGTGACTTTGGCCCCGCGTGCGCGCATGGCAGTAAAGGCTTCATGGCCCGGGGTATCCAGAAAGGTCACCATGCCACGTGCCGTTTCGACGTGATAGGCCCCGATGTGTTGTGTAATGCCACCCGCCTCGCCACTCGCAACCCGGGTACGACGAATGTAGTCGAGCAATGAGGTCTTGCCATGGTCCACATGGCCCATGACAGTCACCACCGGTGCACGAGGCTCAAAAACGGCATCTTCATGCTCTCCCCCTGTTTCGGCCAGCAAGGCCTCAGGGTCGTCGAGCTTGGCGGGCTTCGCCACGTGCCCCAGTTCCTCCACCACGATCATGGCGGTTTCCTGGTCAAGAACCTGATTGATCGTGACCATCATGCCCATCTTCATCAGGGTCTTGATGACTTCTGCGGCCTTGACGGCCATTTTCTGGGCCAACGCAGCGACAACAATGGTCTCGGGCACCAGAACTTCATGCACGATAGGTTCTGTTGGCGCCAAAAAAGCATGTAACCCATCATCGGATTTATGGCTCTTGGCATGGCGTGCCTTGGGGTCGCGCCAAGCGGTGCTACTTCCAACATCCCCCCTGGTTTTCAAGCTACGCCGTTTGTTGCCGTCATCCATCCAGGTTGTGGGTTTCTCGGCTTTCTTACCGCTTTTCTTGGGGGAAGCCTTTTCAGCCGCCTTGGCGGCAGGACGATGCAACGTTCCCGTCTTTTCATCTGGTTTGACTGCAGCAGTCTTTTCCGCCTGGGCACGTGCTGCCGCGGCCTGAGCCTCGGACAGAGCCTTTTCCTCGGCCTCTTTTTTGGCCCGCGTGCGGGCCTGCTTGTCCACGACATCCGCGGTCTGGCGTGCTTTCAATTCAGCTTGACGATGAGCCTCCTGACTACGCAAAGCGCGCTGCGCCTCGCCAATGGGACTGGCAGGAATTCCTGCGACACCAGGGGTTGCGGCGACTTCCGGAGCGGCCGTCGCCTGGTTTGTTTTGGATTCAGGCGCTGCAACTTCCTCTGCCGTTTTCACAGGTTCGATCCGGACCTGGGGTTCGGACTCGGGTGTCAACGCAACCGGACCTTCCTTTGCCTCTTCATCAGAAGGGCCCAGGGCATCAGTGCTGTCACGTTTTACCAGGACACGTTTTTTTCGAACTTCCACCTGGATGGTGCGTGCCCTGCCCGTGGCGCTGTCTGCCTTCTTGATTTCGCTGGTCTGCTTGCGCGTCAACGTGATGCGGGTTTTGGGTTGAGAGCGTCCGTGCTGCTCGCGCAAATGATCGAGCAGTTGTGTCTTGTCCTTTTCGCTGATGCTATCCGCCGCAGTCGACTTTTTTACCCCTGCCGCCTTCAATTGCACCAACAGCGTTTCCGGGGTGACTTTCAATTCAACTGCAAGATCAGCCACCGTTGCTTTTGCCATTCAAATTCTCCGATACCCTCACTCAAACATCGGCGCACGAGCCGTCATGATGAGTTCCTTGGCGCGTTCTGCGTCGATTTCCGTCAACTCTGACAATTCGTCCACTGCCAGATCCGCCAGATCCTGGATCGTCTTAATCCCCTTGGAAGCAAAGAGGATTGCTGTATCCGGGTCCATTCCCGCCATGCTTTGCAAATCTTCAGCGGCATGTTCAACCTGCTCTTCCGAAGCGATCGCTTCAGTAAGCAACGCATTGCGCGCACGGCTACGTAACTCATTGACGGTATCTTCGTCGAAAGCTTCGATGGCAAGCATTTCATTGATAGGAACATAGGCCACTTCTTCCAGCGAGCTGAATCCCTCCTGGATCAGGATATCTGCAACCTCTTCATCCACATCAAGACGCTTGACAAACAGGTCACGAATTTTTGAAGATTCCGCAGCATCTTTTTCGTGTGCCTGATCCTCGGTCATGATGTTGAGGGTCCAGCCCGTCAGTTCGGAGGCAAGACGCACATTCTGACCGCTACGCCCGATGGCCTGGGCCAGTTGCTCCTCATCGACCACCACATCCATGCTATGGCTATCTTCATCCACCCGAATGGAGTTGACCTCGGCGGGAGCCAAGGCATTGATGACGAACTGAGCAGGGTCTTCCGACCAAAGAATGATATCCACCCTTTCGCCTCCCAGCTCTGCCGTAACTGCTTGCACACGTGAGCCACGCATTCCCACGCAGGTGCCGATGGGGTCGAGACGACGATCATTGGATTTAACGGCAATCTTGGCACGAATGCCGGGGTCACGAGCGGCTGATTTGATTTCCAGCAGCCCTTCCTCGATTTCCGGAACTTCCAGTTCGAAAAGTTTGATGATGAATTCAGGCGCCAGGCGCGACAAAATGAGTTGCGGGCCCCGTCCGCCCCGCTCCACCCGGGACAGATATCCGCGGACCCGATCACCAATGCGCAGGTTTTCTCTCTGGATCATCTGGTCGCGCGGCAACAGCGCTTCGATGCGTCCTGATTCAATGATGGCGTTTCCACGGTCCAGGCGCTTGACTGTCCCGGTGACCAGGCTTTCTTCACGTTCCAGAAAATCATTGAGAATCTGCTCGCGTTCAGCATCGCGAATTTTCTGGAAAATCACCTGTTTGGCAGCCTGCGCCCCGATCCGCCCAAAGTCGATGGGCTCGAGCGGCTCTTCGATGATATCGCCGGGTTGTGCATCTGGTTTGCGCTGCACCGCCTGGAACAGGGGGAGTTCCTGAAATTCTGACAGCCAGTCAGAATCGTTGACAACACGCCACGTCCGAAAGGATTTGAAATCACCGGTTTCGCGATCGATCTCGACGCGCACATCGATATCTTCTTCACCGTGTTTTTTTCGGGTTGCCGAGGCCAATGCCATCTCCAACGCGATGAAGACGATGTCGGGGTCGACATTCTTCTCACGGGCCAGGGCATCCACCAGCATCAGCACTTCCTTGCTCATAAAACCTCCAGTCAAATCTCGGGAACGAGGTTGGCCCGGTCAATACCGGCCACCTCCAATTCAATGGCAACGCCATCTACATCCAATATCAGTGCGGTGTCCGAAGCCGAGACAATGCGCCCGACAAAATTGCGTTGCCCCGCTCGCGGTTGCTGCAAACGCAATTTGATCTCGCGCCCGGCAAACCGGGCAAAATCAGCAGCCCGCTTAAGCGGCCGATCCAGCCCAGGCGACGACACTTCCAGCCGGTCATAGTCAATATTCTCCACGGCAAACAGCCGCGTGAGCTGGTTACTGACCGTAGCGCAATCTTCGACTCCGATACCCTCCGGTTTATCGATGAATACGCGCAGCAAACCCCGTCCAGCACGCTCGAAGTCCACGAATTCGTAGCCCAAGCCAGTCACGGTTTTTTCAATCAGGCCCGAAGCCTCCATCCGGACTTACTCCCACTGATACCCATCAGCAAATAAAAAATGGGCTCAAGGCCCACTTTTGTTTCAACAGCTCTTCCAGCAATCGTCGGATTATAGCTTATTTACCAGCCAACTGTCCAGAAAGTGCACACCCCAGTTCACGCCAAACCCGGTGATATCCGACCCGACGGCCCCGAGCCCGCCTTCATGACGAGAAGCTGACAAGTCCATGTGCACCCAGGGGCGATCTGCCGTAAAGCGGGACAGGAAGCGCGCTGCCAGAATGTGATCGGCTGCCCCATCCATGGTGCATTGCTTGATGTCAGCCACTTTGCTGTCGAGCGAGACGTCGTAGTCGGTAGCGGACGGGAAAACCACCACCCTCTCACCCACGGCATCGCCCACCGCCACAGCCAGTTGCGCGAGGCGCGCATCGCTGGCAAAAATACCGCTGAAACGGCTTCCCAAAGCGGTATGCATACTTCCGGTAAGGGTGGCGAAATCCAGCATCAGATCAGGATGCCGTCGTGCAGCCAGCGTCAGGGTGTCGGCCAAAACCATGCGGCCTTCGGCATCGGTATGGACAATTTCGATGGTTGTTCCGTTGAGCGCCGTCACCACATCGTTCTGTTTGTAGGCCCGAGGGCTGATGTGGTTCTGGGCCAGGGCCACCCAACAATCCACCACGAGCGGTAGGCGCAGGCGGCTTATCGCCGACAGGATACCCAGCGCCACTGCAGAACCGTTCATGTCTTCATGCATGCCGTACATATACTTGGCAGGCTTGAGATTATGTCCGCCGGTGTCAAAACAAATGCCTTTCCCTACCAAGGCCACCTGTTTGCGAGCACCCGGCCCCCGATACTGCAAATGCACGATCGCGCCATCCGCCGGGGCACTACCTTGGGCCACGGCAACAAACGCGTTGGCCCCCATGGATTTAAGACGCGCAATCGAATATTCCGCAAGCCGCCAATTCCGACTGCGTGCCAGGGCACGAATTTGTTGCCGATACCGACCCGGCGTCAATTCGTTGGGAGGCAACAACGTCAGGGTGCGTGCCAGCGTATTGGCCTCAGCAACCGCGCGGGCTGCTTCAAAACGGGTATCCCCAAGGGCAGCGCCTTGCAAAAACAGGGTTTGAAGTCCGGGCTTGACGATTTTTTTCCACGTTGGCAATGCAACCCCGTTGAGCCAAACCACATGCAGGGCTTGTCCCGCCACGTCAGCCCGGTTTGCCTGCTGGCCCGTTAGCACGAGCGCCAGGGCCTCGGGTCGCTCCTCGAGCAGGGGTTTGAGTGCCTTGCACAGGGCAGACTGTTGCTCAAAGCATGAGCGCGCAGGATTCAGCCAAATCCAGGACAACAACAGATCTTCGGGCAGCGAACCAATGACCGGTGTGTGCTGCAACGAGTCCAGAGCTTCCCCGCGCCGCTTCATGATCGCCAGCATCACCTCCAGGCCCGGAACGTCCTGACCCATCTTGGGTTGCTCGGTCAGAACGATGAGCCCATGGCGAATACCCTGATGGCGCCAACCGGACACAGGGCCTGAAAGCGACTTGAGCCGGGCCAGTTGCTGCTGCTTGGGGTTCACAACGGTAATGTGATGTCGAATGGTTGCCATCGAGGCCATAGGCGATGTTGTAACGAGGCGATGGTATCATGCTCCCATGCAACAGTACCTCCAGTTTATCAGCGACATCCTTGATCGCGGAGTCACCAAAACCGATCGGACCGGCGTAGGAACCCTTAGTGTGTTTGGATACCAGATGCGCTTTGACCTACGCGCGGGGTTTCCACTCGTCACGACCAAAAAATTGCACCTGCACTCCATCATTCATGAATTGATCTGGTTTCTGTCAGGCGACACCAACATTGATTACCTCAAGCGCAATGGCGTCACTATTTGGAATGAATGGGCGGACGCCCAGGGTGAACTTGGTCCGGTCTACGGCAAGCAATGGCGCCGCTGGGAAGCCACCGATGGGCGTGTCATCGACCAGATAACCCAGGTACTGCAACAGATTCGGACTCATCCCGATTCGCGGCGCCTGATTGTATCCGCCTGGAATGTCGGGGAAGTGGACCGGATGGCGTTGCCCCCCTGCCATTTGCTGTTTCAATTCTACGTGGCCGATGGCCGCCTGTCCTGTCAGCTCTATCAGCGTTCCTGTGACGCAGGACTCGGGGTCCCGTTCAACATCGCGTCCTATGCCCTGCTAACGCATCTGGTTGCCCAGCAGTGTGATCTTGAAGTGGGAGATTTTGTCTGGACTGGGGGTGACTGCCACATCTACCTCAATCACCTGGACGGACTGCGCCAACAACTGACGCGCGCCCCGCTACCCCTGCCCAGACTGGTTATCCTGCGCAAGCCGGAATCCCTGCTCGATTATCGCTTCGAAGACATAAGCGTCGAAGATTACCGGGCCCATCCGCATATTCCAATGCGCGTGGCAGTTTAACTATCCGATGGTAATCAGTGCAGCGCCTCGGCTTTAGCTTCGTCGAAATTGAGCAAAATGATCTTGTCAGCACTCACGTCCACAGTCACTTTCCCCCCTGAGGCCAGACGGCCGAACAGAAGCTCATCGGCCAACGCACGCCGAATGGTGTCCTGGATCAGGCGCGCCATGGGACGAGCGCCCATGAGCGGATCGAATCCCTCTCGCGCAAGATAGCTGCGCAATGCGTCTGTGAATGTGGCCTCGACGCGTTTTTCGTGCAACTGCGATTCCAGTTGCATCAGGAATTTATCCACAACACGCAGAATGACGCTCTGATCCAGAGTTGCGAACGAGATGATGGCATCCAGACGATTGCGGAATTCCGGCGTAAACATTCGTTTGATATCCACCAGTTCATCGCCCTTGCGTTCACCCGGCAAGAAACCGATACCCGTTTTGGCCAAAGACTCGGCACCCGCGTTGGTGGTCATGATAATGACCGTATTGCGAAAGTCCGCCTTCCGACCGTTGTTATCAGTCAGCGTGCCGTGGTCCATGACCTGCAGCATGATATTGAAAATGTCTGGATGGGCCTTCTCGATTTCGTCCAGCAACAGCACCGAGTAAGGCTGCTTGGTGATGGCCTCAGTCAACAATCCCCCCTGATCGAAACCGACATAACCCGGAGGTGCCCCGATCAAACGCGACACCGCATGGGGTTCCATGTACTCGGACATGTCAAAACGAATGAGTTCAACACCCAGTGTGTACGCCAGTTGCCTTGCCACTTCGGTCTTGCCTACCCCGGTGGGTCCGGAAAATAAAAATGAGCCGATGGGTTTTTGCGGGTTACCCAATCCGCTACGCGCCATCTTGATGGCGGCAGCCAGAGCATCAATGGCCTTGTCCTGGCCAAATACGACGGCTTTCAGGTCACGATCAAGGGTCTTAAGCGCATTGCGATCGTTATTGGACACGCTTCGCGCTGGAATGCGCGCGATCTTGGCCACGATATCTTCGATATCTACTTTGCCTATGACTTTGCGCTGGCGCGACTTAGGCAGAATGCGCTGTGCCGCGCCCGCCTCGTCGATGACATCAATGGCCTTGTCCGGCAGATGGCGATCGTTGATGAAACGGGCCGACAGCTCCGCGGCACTGGTCAAGGCAGTTTCGCTATAGCGCACACCGTGGTGGCTTTCAAAACGCGACTTCAATCCACGCAAAATCTGCACTGTTTCGTCGATAGTGGGTTCCACTACGTCAATCTTCTGGAAGCGGCGCGAGAGAGCATGGTCTTTCTCGAAAATACCGCGAAATTCGGTGTAGGTTGTGGCCCCGATGCAGCGCAGCGTACCTTTGGAAAGTGCCGGCTTGAGCAGGTTGGATGCGTCCAGTGTACCTCCGGAAGCCGCACCAGCGCCGATCAGCGTGTGGATCTCATCGATAAAAAGGATGCTGCTCGGATCTTCGAGCAGTTGCTTCAGGACTGCCTTGAGGCGCTGTTCGAAATCACCGCGATACTTGGTGCCCGCCAGAAGCGCGCCCATATCGAGGGAATACACCGTGGCGTGCGCCAGAATTTCCGGTATGTTCCCCGCCACGATTCGGCAAGCCAGACCCTCTGCAATGGCCGTTTTGCCGACCCCGGCTTCACCCACCAGCAACGGGTTGTTTTTACGGCGCCGGCAAAGCGTCTGGATGACACGCTCTACTTCGCGATCGCGCCCGATAAGGGGGTCAATCTTGCCAGCAATGACCTGCGAATTCAGGTTGAGGGTAAAGTTTTGCAGTGCGCCCCCGCTCTGGTTGTCAGTTTCGTTATCCTGCTGGCCTCCCTCTTCACGCGGGCTACCCTGAGGCACCTTGGTAATGCCATGGGCGATATAATTGACCATGTCGAGACGACCGATGCCCTGCTGATTAAGAAAATACACAGCATGGGAGTCTTTCTCGCCAAAAATGGCTACCAGCACATTCGCGCCTGTCACTTCCTTCTTGCCCGAAGACTGCACGTGCAGAATGGCCCGCTGAATAACGCGCTGAAACCCCAATGTCGGCTGGGTGTCCACATCGCCATCGCCGGGAACCATGGGCGTATGTTCCCGCACAAACTCGGACAGCTCCTTGCGCAAAGCCTCGATATCCGCACCACAGGCACGCAAAACATCGACCGCCGATGGATTGTCCATCAACGCCAGCAACAAATGCTCCACAGTGATGAATTCGTGGCGCTTCTGCCGGGCATCAACAAATGCCATGTGCAAGCTGACTTCCAGTTCTTGAGCAATCATGTTCCGTTTTCCTCCATCACGCATTGCAGCGGGTGCTGATGTTGCCGGGCATACCCGGTCACGCGTTCAACTTTGGTGGCTGCAACGTCGCGGGGATAAACCCCACATACGCCACGACCCTCAGTATGGACCTTTAACATGACCCGGGTTGCAGCCTCTCGTTCCAGGGAAAAAAATATTTGCAGCACCTGGATCACAAATTCCATGGGCGTAAAGTCGTCATTCAGCAATACGACATTGAAAAGTGATGGTGGTTTCGCCCGGGTACGCTGTTTTTCAAGAACGGGTTCTGCTGGATTTCGGGTAACCATGTATAAAGTGTTTTGCTTTTCCCGCAGATTCTTGCCGCCGAAGCGGCTTCACAATGGCTTCAGTCTAAACAATTCTAGGGTTTTCGCAAGGGTTGTGGTGACCTTAACCCGCTTTCCGGGCACGGAAAGACAAATTGAGGTTAACTACTTGACTTACACGGTAAAAGTCGCGTAAAAGATTCTCTGGCGTTTGGTTCAAGATGTCTGCATCACCGGTTTCCCCGTTTGCTGGCCTTGAAACTCAAACCATTCCGGGTTTTTAGGCCCATTTTCAATGATAGGAAAGCAAACAATGGCAACAGGTACAGTAAAGTGGTTCAACGATTCCAAGGGTTATGGCTTCATTACCCCCGACGACGGCAGCGAAGATCTCTTTGCTCACTTCTCGGCCATCCAGATGGGAGGTTTCAAAACCCTGAAGGAAGGTCAGAAAGTCTCTTTTGAAGTGACTCAAGGCCCCAAGGGTAAGCAGGCTTCAAATATCCAGGCTGCGTAATACTGGCGCCTCTCCCGCCCCTGACCAGGCGAGATAACAAAAGACCCCTGTCTCGGCAGGGGTTTTTTATGGGGGACTGGCCTCAAAGGTGCTTGATCAGTTCCCGGCCGAACCCCGAACAGGACACTTGCGTTGCCCCGGGCATCAGACGGGCAAAATCGTAAGTCACTGTTTTAGCTGTAATAGCCTTCTTCATGGCCTGGATGATACAGTCGGCCGCCTCAAACCATCCCATGTAGCGCAGCATCATTTCGGCCGACAGGATCATCGAGCCCGGGTTGACATAGTCTTTACCAGCGTACTTGGGGGCCGTGCCATGAGTGGCTTCAAACATGGCCACGGTATCCGACAGGTTGGCTCCAGGGGCGATGCCGATTCCACCAACCTGGGCCGCCAGCGCGTCTGAAATAAAATCCCCGTTAAGATTCATGGTGGCGATCACATCGTACTCGTCCGGCCGTAACAGGATTTGTTGTAGAAAGGCATCGGCGATGACGTCCTTGATCACGATGCCATTGGGTAACTTCATCCAGGGTCCACCATCCAGCAGCTCAGCACCGAATTCCTTCTGGCATAGCGCGTAGGCCCAGTTTTTAAAGGCCCCTTCGGTGAATTTCATGATGTTGCCCTTATGCACAATCGTCACTGATTTGCGTCGATTGTCGATGGCATATTTTACCGCCTGGCGCATCAGGCGTTCGGTGCCTTCCCGCGATACCGGTTTGATGCCGATTCCGGACGTGGCCGGGAAACGGATAGCCGTGACTTTCATTTCCTTTTGTAAAAACTCAATCAATTTGCGCACTTCTGGAGACTCGGCTTCCCATTCAATCCCCGCGTAAATGTCTTCCGAATTTTCCCGGAAAATCACCATGTCGGTTTTTTGCGGTTCGCGCACCGGGCTCGGTACTCCGTCAAACCAACGGACCGGCCGCAGGCATACATACAGGTCAAGTTGTTGGCGCAACGCCACGTTGATGGAACGAATCCCTCCACCCACCGGAGTCGTCAGCGGTCCTTTGATAGACACCACAAAATCCCGCAAGGCATGCAATGTTTCATCGGGTAGCCATACATTATCCCCGTACACGCGAACCGACTTCTCCCCTGCATAGACTTCCATCCAGGAAATCCGTTTCCGGTCTCCATAGGCCCGGGTAACAGCAGCGTCCACCACTGCCTTCATCACCGGTGTGATGTCTACCCCGGTGCCATCCCCCTCCATGAAGGAAATAATGGGTTGATCGGGAACATTGAGGGAATAGTCTGATTTGACACTGATCTTCTCCCCGCGCGCGGGGACTTTGATGTGCTGATACATGATGGATAACGTCTCCCATTAAAAATACTACTTGTGTCCTATGTCTTATATATGATATATCAATACCCATGCGAACGGGAAACTGTTTTGTCACCCCTTTCATCCCTGGGACACATCACGGCCCTGAGGATGTGTGACCAGCTCGGGGACAACGCTCTGGTGCGGGCAGCCATTACTTTTAGGAGATGTTCATGAGTGTCGAGCAAGAAATTACAAAACTGAACCGGGACTGGGCCGAAAATCCCCGCTGGAAAGGTGTCAAGCGCCCTTACAGTGCAAAGGACGTAGTTCGCCTGCGCGGCAGCCTGCAAATAGAATACACCCTGGCGCGACGAGGGGCCGAAAAACTATGGCACCTCTGTACCACTGAGCCCTACGTCAATACGCTGGGCGCATTAACGGGTAACCAGGCCATGCAACAGGTCAAGGCCGGCCTCAAGGCAATTTACCTGTCCGGCTGGCAGGTGGCTGGGGATGCCAACGATTCATTGCAAATGTACCCAGACCAGTCCCTCTACGCTGCCAGCTCGGTCCCCACAGTCGTGCGCCGCATCAACAACACTTTCCGCCGAGCCGACCAGTTGCACTGGGCTGAGGGCACCTCCAGCATCGACTGGTTTGCACCCATCGTGGCTGATGCCGAAGCCGGTTTCGGCGGTGTTCTGAATGCTCACGAACTGATGAAAGCGATGATTGAAGCGGGCGCTGCAGGCGTCCACTTTGAAGACCAACTGGCTGCCGCGAAAAAGTGTGGCCATTTGGGTGGCAAGGTGTTGGTTCCCACCCAGGAGGCCGTGCAAAAACTTGTGGCTGCCCGCTTTGCCGCCGACATCATGGGGGTTCCCACCATCCTGCTAGCCCGCACCGATGCTGAAGCTGCCAACCTGCTGACTTCGGATGTAGATCCACTCGACCAGCCCTTTTGCACGGGTGAACGTACCTCCGAGGGCTTTTATCGTGTGCGTAACGGGCTGGAAGCTTCCATCGCCCGGGGGCTGGCCTACGCGGAAGTGGCGGACATGGTGTGGTGCGAAACCGGCAAGCCTGACCTGCAATTTGCCAAACAATGGGCGGAGGCCATTCGGAGGAAATACCCCGGCAAGATGCTGGCCTACAACTGCTCACCGTCCTTCAACTGGAAAAAGCACCTGGATGACGCCATGATTGCAAAATTTCAGCGCGAGTTGGGAGCCATGGGTTACAAGTTTCAGTTCATCACGCTGGCAGGCTTCCACTCGCTCAACTACGGCATGTATGACCTGGCTCACGGTTATGCCCGGGATGGCATGACGGCTTACGTCAAACTCCAGGAAGCCGAATTTGCTGCCGAAAAGCAAGGCTACACCGCGACGCGCCATCAGCGTGAAGTAGGCACCGGTTACTTTGATGAAGTCACCCAGGTTATCCAGGGAGGCACTTCATCGACGACCGCCCTAACAGGTTCAACAGAGGAAGAACAGTTTCACTAAGCCCCCTACACCGGTCATTCCGGTGACATCCCGTCCCGCTTGTCGGGGCGGGATTCTTTGTCTTTTTATGGGCTTTGTCTAAGTTAAAATTGTCCTGTAATATTGCGATGCAGCATTATGAACTTGATGAGGCCCTCATGAACGCATCTTTCCGGCCCGCCGGCCTGACCATCACCGCGCCATTACAGGCAGGTTTTGACCGGATTCTGAGCCCTGAAGCCCTGGAATTTCTGGTCCTGCTGTGCCGCCAATTTGAGCCTCGCCGTCGGGACCTGCTGAATCAGCGCAAACTCCGCCAAGCCGAGTTTGACCAGGGCATTCGCCCTGATTTTCATGCGGAGACCGCAGCCATCCGACAAGGTGACTGGGCCATCGCCCCCTACCCGGCCGATTTGCAGGACCGCCGGGTTGAGATCACCGGTCCTACGGACCGCAAAATGGTGATCAATGCGCTCAATTCAGGCGCCAACGTCTTCATGGCGGACTTTGAAGACTCCACCACGCCCACCTGGGAAAACTCAGTACAGGGCCAGATCAACATACGCGACGCGGTCAACCGAACGATTCAGTTCACCAGCCCCGAGGGCAAGTCCTACCAACTTGAGGACAAGCCTGCCGTACTGATGGTTCGCCCGCGTGGGTGGCATCTCAACGAAAAGCATGTGCTGCTGGATAGCCAACCCATTTCTGGCGGAATTTTCGATTTCGCCCTGTACTTCTTCCACAATGCCAAGAATCTTCTGGCCCGGGGCAGCGGCCCCTATTTTTATCTGCCCAAGCTGGAAGGGTATCTGGAAGCCCGCTTGTGGAATGAGATTTTTGTGGCAGCGCAGCAAGCCTTGGGGATTCCCGTGGGCAGCATCAAAGCGACGGTGTTGATCGAAACGGTTCTGGCCACTTTCGAGATGGACGAAATCCTGTACGAATTGCGCGAACATAGTGCCGGCCTCAATTCCGGGCGCTGGGACTACATTTTCAGCTGCATCAAGAAATTCCGTAAAGACCCCGATTTTATTCTGGCGGATCGCAATCTGGTCAGCATGACGTCGCCCTTCATGCGGTCCTATGCCCTACTGCTGGTCAAAACCTGTCACCGGCGTGGCACGTTCGCCATGGGAGGCATGGCGGCCCAGATTCCGATCAAGGGTGATCCGATTGCCAATGAATTGGCTCTTTCCAAAGTGCGTGAAGACAAGACCCGTGAAGCCGCAGATGGTTATGACGGCACCTGGGTGGCTCATCCTGGACTGGTTCCCGTAGCTCGCAAGATCTTTGATCAACTGATGCCTACCCCCAACCAGATCAACCGGCAACGCAATGATGTTCACAGCACCGCTGCAGACCTTCTCGATTTTTCGCCACACGGTCCGATTACCGAGCAGGGTCTGCGCATGAACATCAACATTGGCCTGCAGTACCTGGGCTCCTGGCTCGCCGGGACCGGATGCGTCCCCATTCATGATCTGATGGAAGATGCCGCCACCGCTGAAATTTCGCGAGCCCAGATCTGGCAGTGGATCCGGAGCCCCCACGGTGTTCTGGATGACGGCCGCAAGGTCACCGTAGCACTGTTCCGTTCGCTCGTTCCTTCCGAACTGCAAAAAATCCGCGAGGAATTGGGTGAGGCTCGGTTTGCGGCCGGGGAATACATGGTTGCAGCAACCATGTTTGACCAACTGACGACGTCGGAAGATTTTGTTGAATTCCTGACATTGCCCGGTTATGAATATATTAAGTGACCCTGAGTCAACCCATGGGCCGGGGTTTGCGTTACTTCCCTGCGGCGACTAGAATTGCCGCGTATTGCCAGAACCCCCTTTTATTGACGATCCTCCGAGGAACTGACCATGTCCAAATTGCTGTCTGCCCTGATCGCGACCGTTTTTGCCGCTGTCACCCTGTCTGCTGTCGCAGCCGATGCGCCAGCACCAGCGCCTGCCAAGCCGGCCGCTGCTCCGATGGCTGCTCCAGCACCCGCTGCAGCTTCTGCCACTGACAAGGCCCCTGTTGCGAAGGCCGCCAAGAAGAAAGGCAAAAAAAAGAAAGCCAAGAAAGCTGCTGCTCCTGCTGCCAACTGATTTCAGTCTGACAGCTTTGCCGAAGGCAGGGGTTTATGTCCCTGCCTTTTTTCTTTTTAACCCCGTGCCGCATTTCAAATTATGGCTAAACCCCGCGTAGTTGTCGGACTCTCCGGTGGCGTCGACTCTTCAGTCTCTGCTTTGTTGCTCAAAGAACAGGGATATGAAGTCATCGGCCTCTTCATGAAAAACTGGGAAGACGATGTGCACTGCAATGCGCGTGAGGATCTGGTTGATGCAGCCTCAGTGGCTGATCTGCTGGACATTGAAATGGAAGCGGTCAATTTCTCGGCAGAATACCGGGAACGGGTTTTCCAGAACTTTCTGTTGGAGTATCAGGCGGGAAGAACCCCCAATCCGGATGTGCTGTGCAATTCCAAAATCAAGTTCAAGGCTTTTCTGGAGCATGCCCTGATGCTCGGGGCAGACCAGATTGCTACCGGCCATTACGCACGCATTCGCACGACCAATTCACGTTACGAGCTCCTGCGGGCACGCGACCCCGGCAAGGATCAGAGTTATTTCCTGTATCGCCTCAATCAAACCCAGTTGAGTCGCACGCTGTTCCCCGTGGGGGAACTGCACAAAACCGAAGTGCGTGACTTGGCACGCCGTGCCGGACTGCCCACTGCCGAAAAAAAGGACAGTACGGGCATCTGTTTTATCGGGGAGCGCCCATTCCGCGAATTCTTGCAGCGCTACCTGCCCATCACTCCTGGCCCCATGAAAACACCTGAAGGGCAGGTGGTGGGACAGCACCAGGGGTTGATGTACTACACCATTGGGCAGCGGCAAGGCCTGGGCATCGGTGGCCCGGGAGACGCCTGGTTCGTGGTCGGAAAAGACATGGACAGCAATATTCTGACCGTGGTGCAGGGTCACGAACATCCTGCCCTGCAAAATCACTGGCTTTCTGCCAGTCAACTGAGTTGGATTGCC
The DNA here is from genome assembly GCA_028870615.1 of Betaproteobacteria bacterium. GTDB lineage: Bacteria > Pseudomonadota > Gammaproteobacteria > Burkholderiales > Ferrovaceae > JAJZRV01. The sequence goes on along the minus strand of JAGWPH010000282.1, from coordinate 231 downwards.
GGGACAGCCCCGATCACTGCAGGGCGTTATGGGGCCAAGAACCGCTATCGCCAGCTTGATGCAGCATGTACGCTGGCGCTGGAAGGCCCGGACAGCTTCACGCTCCATTTTGACGACCCCCAATGGGCCATCACCCCCGGACAATCCGCCGTGCTTTATGACGGCGAAGTCTGCCTCGGGGGCGGCATCATTACCGCTTAAGGATTGGGTGGGGTTACTTTGAACGACTTG
>JAGWPH010000281.1 GCA_028870615.1 Betaproteobacteria bacterium | reverse complement strand
GCTGAATTTGAAGCTGTCGAATTTGAGTTGTGTGTCGGGACGCACCGCGACGAAGCCGCCGTCCTGCATCTTGATCTGGGCCGAGGCTGCTTTCGCCGAGGTCAGGGTGTCGCCTTCGTTGATCGCATCGCCCTTCTGCACCGCGTGGGTCATCCCCGCCGCGTCGGTCACCTGCACCTCGCCGTTGACGAACTGAACGCGCCCGGCTTGAACCGGCCAGGCATCCGCAGCAAACACCAGCTCCGCCAGGAACAGCCCAACAGCCAATGTCGAATGTCTGTTACGCATGATGCACTCCTTGTTCAATAATTCGCTCGAACTAATCAGTTGAAATCACGCCTCACGGTCACCGATGCATCGACTCGGTCATATCCATAAATCGATATATTGGACTGGTTGTGCGTCCATGCCACTTGCGGACGCAATGTCCACAGCTTGTCCCAGTGCCAGTTAACCCCCATCGTTGCGTCATACAGGGTATCGCGGCGAGTGGTGAGGAAAAGGGCGTTCTGCCTGGAGTAAGCACCGTCATTCCAGCCCACATTGGCAAAGAATTCCGTCTTGTCATTCAATGCGTCTTGCCCGCCGACGCGGAGTCCGTTGAAGCGCTTCCCGCCATCAGGGCGTGAGTTAACGTCCCGCTCTTGCCCCAGGAACAGGCTGCCGAACACCGTCGACTTGCCATCCGGCATGACGTGCATCCAGCTTGCCCCTAGCACATCCTGATCAAAATTCTGCGCACTCACACCAGCAAACCGTGCACTATCAAAAAACCGATAACTCATTTGCTGGCCGAAAACAGACATCTGGTTGGCAGGGCTGAATATATGACGCCATTCCCCATTGAGTCCAACATTGTCATAGTAGCGAACACCACCCAAGGTATAATCCCCATCCACCAACCCAAGCTTCAGGCTGTCCTGCTTGCCCAAGACGAATACTCCGCCGACGTTCCCATTCAGATTGATGGTGTCAAATTGGGTCATGGCCATGTTGCCGCGCTGGCGTACATCTGCGCCTGCATAGAGCGCCACGGTCTCGCTCACCGGATGAAGCACATTTACCCCCCCGCCCCACCCGAGGTAATCGTCTGCACTTTTAAGGCTGGTTTGATTCAGGGTAAACACCAGGTTGCCCAAGGCAGGCACTGCAACCAGTCCCTGTGAGGTGGCGGCGTTAACGTTGGAATCGTGGCCGGCTGTACCTTCCAGGTAGCCGGTGATCCGGTTATCCTTGGCATGCATCTGCGATTCAATCGCGGCCAAATACTTCTGGATGGTGGCACGCGCCATATCCGGTGGATTGGCCTTGAGCACAGTCTCAAATTCTGTCTTGGCGCGCGGTAGGTCGCCGAGTTGGTAATAGGCACGCGCCATGTCCAGACGTGCGCCAGCAAAGTTTGGATCTACCGCCAGCACGCGCTCAAAGGCCAGCGTCGCCTTGTCCGGCTTGCCACTGTCCAGCGCGGCAATGCCAAGCAGGTAATCGAAACGCACTTCACCGGAACGCTCAAACTCCATCGGTTCCAGCAGGTCATAAGCTTCGCCGGGTTTCCCTACTTTGACCAATGCATCAGCATCCTGCAGGAGTTTTTCTTGTGCAGCTACTTCTGCATCGCGCTGAGCCTTGGCCTCTGCCTCGGCCTTCAGCCTGGCTTCCTGTTCAGCTTCCGCTTTTGATTTGGCCTCGGCTTCGGCTTTCAATCTGGCTTCGGCTTCAGCGCGTGCTTCCGCCTCACGCTGCGCCTGAACGGCCAGTGCATCCGGCTTGACGGATTTCTTCCTGACTGGCTTGGGTTTTGGCTTCTTTACCGGCACCCTGGCTTCGCCACCAGCGCTCTGATCCGCGGCTTCCTGCGCATACACGCCACTTGCCGCCAACATCAATCCGGCAAATACCCAATATGACGATTTAGCAAATTTCATGACGTCCACCCTAGATATTGTATTTATTCTGACGCACAGTATCCTCCCCACTTTTTCAGTAGTCAACTGGCAAAAACGC
>JAGWPH010000280.1 GCA_028870615.1 Betaproteobacteria bacterium | reverse complement strand
CTCCAATCCAGTAATGCCGTTTGTTTTTGGAGGCAGGATTGATGGAACCGGCGATATGGCCACTGGCCCCCAGCACAAACTCCAGGGGGCCGGACAGGAGGCGGGTGGATTCGAAGGCCGACTTCCAGGGCACGATATGGTCTTCGCATGCACCAAAAATATATGCGGGCATCTGGATCCGGCGCAAGTCAACCGGCCGGCCCGCAACAGTCAGGGCATTGGGTCGGCAGAGTTCGTTCTGCAAATACAGGTGGCGCAAATACCAGGAAAACATGGGACCGGGCAGATTGGTGCCATCGCCATTCCAATACAGCAGGTTGAAGGCCGGAGGGGTTTCGCCCATAAGGTAATTGTTGATCACATAGGGCCAGATCAGGTCATTGGCGCGAAGGCTGGAAAAGGCCATCGCCAGTTCCTTGCCCGGCACAACACCGCCATGTTCCAGCTGCTTTTCGCGCTGCTCGACAAAAGCGCGATCAATGTAGACCCCGATTTCACCCACGTCCGAATAGTCCAGCAATGCGGCCATCAGCGTCACCGAGGCCACCGGCAGCGGTGCATCCGCCGCATGGGCTGCCAGTGCGCAGGAAAGTAACGCGCCGCCCACACAGAAGCCCAGGGTATCAATCTGCCCGGTTGCCGCGATGGCCTGGGTGACCCGAACGGCGGTGGCCACGCCTTTTTCGATGTAGTCGTCCCAGGTGACATTCCTGAGCGATTCGTCGATGTTGCGCCAGGACACCAGAAATACGCTGTGCCCCCGATCAACGGCATACTTGACCAATGAATTGGAAGGCTCCAGGTCCATGATGTAGAACTTGTTGATACAGGGAGGCACCATCAACAAAGGGCGCGAAGCGACTTCGGGGGTGGTGGGGTGGTATTGCAGCAATTGAAATAACTCATTTTCAAACACCACCGCACCCGGCGTGATGCCGATGTTGCGCCCTACCTCAAACATCGACTCGTCGGTCATGGAAATTTGGCCCTTTTCCATATCGGCCAACAGGTTTTTAAGCCCTGCCTTGAGGCTCTCCCCCCCCGATTCGATGGCTTTTTTCAGGACCTCCGGATTGGTGGCTGGAAAGTTGGAAGGCGCCATGGCATCCACGTACTGGCGCATGAAAAAATTCAGCCGTTGCTGCGTGGCTGGTTCCATCTGCAGGGATTCCACCGCTTCCCGCAACCAGCTGGCCGTCAGAAAGTAAGACTGGCGAAGATAATCGTAGAGGGGATTCTCACCCCACTCGGGAGCGCTGAAGCGACGATCGGTCAGCGCTGCTGCGGCAGCCTCCGGGGGGGGCACGGTGGGCTTCTGTCCAGCGGCACGGCTGAGCATGTTCATCCAGAGTGCGGCCTGGTTTTCATAATATTGCGTTTGCAGCGCTTGCCAGTGGGGAGCATCCCTGGCCACGGCCTGGGAAAGCTCCTTCAGAAAATCCTGGTAGTCCTCCGGATTGAATCCTGCCAGTTGCGCACCGACATTTTCCATCAGTGCCTGATTGGCTTTCCCCAACGTTTCCAGCAAAGGTTCCACGGTGTGCTTGCCAGCCGGCGGTGCATTCATCCCTTTTCCTTTCGTGAAGTGGCGCCACCTGCGCCCTGATTGTTATCCAGGCAGGGTAAACCTGCCACCGCGTTAACTCAAGCAAGAACCGTGAGGCTCACTCCATGATCAGGACATGGGCCCAGTGAATAGATGCAACGCCCAACCCAATCAAAATCACCTGCCAGGCCGAAGCCCTGAAATCCACCCGACGATGCAGCCCGGGAATAAGGTCGGCCACCGCAACGTAGATCATGCTGGCTGCGGCCAGCGCGAGCATATAAGGGACGTAACGCTGCAGGGATTGCAGTGCCAGACAAGCCATGACCCCGCCCACCAACGTGGCCATGCTGGAAAACAGGTTGAACGCCAGGGCGCGCCCACGGGATAACCCCGAATGCAGCAAAACCAACACATCGCCCGCCTCCTGGGGAATTTCATGGGCAATGATTGCCAGCGCCGTGACGATGCCCAGGTGGGGATCCGTCACAAAGGCCGCTGCAATGATGATGCCATCCACGAAGTTGTGCACTGAATCGCCCACCACCACCATGGCGCCGGTCCGGCCCTGATGGGCCTCATGCGCGTGACCCTCTTGCGAGGCAGCATCAAGATCATGCACATGAACGTGGCGCCAGAGGACCAGTTTCTCCAGCAGGAAAAAACCCAGGATTCCAGCCAATACCGTTGCAGACACCGCCTCGGGGCTGGCCGTGAGTGCGAAGGCATGGGGCAGGATCTCGAGGAACACGGCGCCCAGCAAGGCCCCGATGGCGTAGCTGACCAGCAGGGGAACCCATGCGGGACGGGCCGTAAATACCACCAGGGCGGCGCAGATCATGGACAGCGAGCCCGCTGCAGCCCCGGCGATGATTGTGGCAATCAAGGGTGACATGAATCTTCCGGACGCCTGACAGAATGGATCAAAAGTGCATTATACGGGGGCCTCAGGAGTCCCGAACCATCCAGATGAAATTTCCCATGCGCCCGGTCACGCCCCGGTCACGCCGGTGCGAGAAAAACCGCAGCGGCTCCTGCATCGTGCAAAAGCGTTCCCCATAGACCTGGGTCACGCCAGCGTGCGCAAGACGCAACCGTGCCAGCCGATAGAGATCGGCCCACCATTTCCCTGGTGCCCCGGGCCTGAACGCCTGTGCGGCCTCAGGGTCCACAGCCAGGAAGGCCTCATGGACATCGCTTCCCACCTCGAAGGCGTCGGGCCCAATGGCGGGACCCAACCAGACCAGAATTCCGGCAGGGTCCACAGCCATGGCACGCACCGTCGCCTCAATCACTCCAGCCGCCATCCCGCGCCAACCTGCATGGGCAGCAGCCACCACGCGCAGTTTCTGATGACAGAACAGCAGCGGCATGCAATCTGCCGTCAACACCACCGGAACTACCCCGACATCGCGCGTCACGAAAGCATCGGCCTCCGCTTCATCGGTGCCCGCTGCTGCCACCGTGGTGCCGTGGACCTGGTGCAACCAGCGCGGCGTTGCCCCCAACGCCGCACACACCCGGCGCCGGTTTTCAGCCACATGGGCAGGCGCATCGCCACAACGTGTGCCCAGATTGAGACTGGCCCAGGCCCCTTGACTGACCCCCCCTGCGCGGGTCGTGGACAAGGTCTTCACCCATGGCGGCGCCGGCCAATCGGCGCTGAACCCCAGGACTTCGCTATTCATGGCGGGCATCGCGCAGCACAGCCAGCAAGGTTGCCATATCCGGGGCCATGGGAATCTCCCAGGCCACCGGCTGTGCAGTGACGGGATGAACCAGCCCCAGTCGAAACGCGTGCAATGCCTGGCGGCCAAAATGCTGCAAGGCTCCGGTTGAGCGCGCGTCAAATCGCTGCGGGCGCCCTCCATAGACAGGATCTGCTGCCAGCGGAAAGCCCAGATACTGCAGATGCACCCGGATCTGGTGTGTCCGGCCGGTTTCCAGCCGACATTCGATCAGGGTATGACAGGGCAGTCGCTCCACGATGGTGTAATGCGTGACTGCAGGACGGCCTCCCGAAGTCACCGCCATCCGTGTCCGTTGGGTGGGATGGCGCCCGATCGGTACATCCAGGGTGCCATCATGCTTCACGTGGCCCTGCACCAGGGCCCAGTAATGGCGATGCACCGTACGTGACTGTAACTGGCGCACCAGCTCCGCATGGGTGGCCAAGGTGCGGGACACCACCATCAGTCCGCTGGTGTCCTTGTCCAGACGATGCACGATGCCACAGCGCGGCACGGCACCCAGGCGCGGATCATGATGCAGCAAGGCATTCTGCAAGGTGCCGCTGCGATGGCCGTTACCCGGGTGGACCACCAGCCCGGGCGGCTTGTTGATCACCAGCACGGCGGCGTCCTCGTACACCACTTCGATATCGATGGCTTCGGCCACGATATCCTGCGAATCGGCATCGTCAGGAATTTGCAGGGTCACCCGTTCGCCGCTCCAGACCTTCATTTTTGGAATGGCGGGAACCCCGTCCAGCAGAATGCATCCTTCCCTAACCCAACGCTGCAGTCGACTGCGGGAAAAATCCGGAAACAACCGCACCAGTGCCTGGTCCAGCCGCAGTCCGGCACAGTCCAGAGGCATTGTGGTTTCGATCGGGTCCGTTTCTTCCAGGCTGGTATAATCCGGCGATTGCATAGCGACTTCCGAAATGACGAACGCCAGTTTAACGCGAATCCTGCTGCTCTTCCTTGCCGCCCTGCTGACTGGCTGCGGCGCCTTTGACGACGCGACCGATCCCACCAAGGACTGGTCAGCAGCCAAGCTGCACGCCGAGGCCAAGGCTGAACTCAAGGACGGCAATTATGAAAAAGCAGCCAAACTCTACGAGTCCCTGGAATCCCGCTATCCTTATGGGGCTTACTCGCAACAGGCGCAACTGGAACAGATCTACGCTTACTACAAACAAAATGAAACGGCCTCGGCCATCAGCGAAGCCGACAGGTTTATCAAGGCCCACCCCAATCATCCCGGCGTGGACTACGCCTATTACATGAAGGGACTAGCCAATTTCAGCGACGATTTGGGATTGTTCGGCATTTACAGCACACGCGATCTTGCAGAACGCGACAGCAAACCGGCGCGCGAAGCGTTTGATGCGTTCAAGGAGCTGATCACCCGCTTTCCCAGCAGCCGTTACGCAGAAGACGCCGCTGTGCGCATGACCTTCCTGGTCGGCGCCATGGCCCAGGCAGACCTCATCACCGCACGTTATTACTATCGGCGCCAGGCTTACCTCGCTGCAACCAACCGCGCCCAGGAAGTGATCAAGAGCTATCCCAAAACATCCGCCGTTGAGGAGGCGTTGTTCATCATGTACAACAGCTATGATGCAATGGGGATTCAGGACTTGAAGAACGACACCCTGCGCGTGCTTCAGAAGAATTTTCCCAACAGCAAGTATCTCGCCACGGCGAGCCCAACGCCTGAACGACCCTGGTGGCGATTCTTCTGGTAAACCGGTTTCAGGGGGTTTTTGCCTTGGGTGGCGACTCCACCAACCGGTAGTAGGTTTCACCCTGACGTACCATGCCCAAATCCACCCGGGCGCGCTCTTCCAGCGCATCGGATCCCTTTCGGAGATCCTGGACCTCCGCCGAGAGCGCCTCGTTACGTTTTTGCAACTCCTGGTTGGTGGTTTTCTGCGCGGCAATCTGCTGGTCCAGCGCCCGGATGTGCAGCCATCCCCCCTTACCCAGCGTCAGGGCATAGCCCAGCATCACAATGATCAGCAGTAGCGCGTAGCGCAACCAGCGTCCGGGATCCAGCATGCCATCCTGTCATCAGCGTTGATAAAAAGCGTTACGCCCTCCGTACTGGGCCATGGCACCCAGTTCTTCTTCAATACGCAAGAGTTGATTGTACTTCGACAGACGGTCAGAACGCGATAGCGATCCCGTTTTAATCTGCCCCGCATTGGTGGCCACCGCAATATCCGCAATGACGGTGTCTTCGGTTTCTCCGGAGCGATGTGAGATCACGTTGGTATAGCCCGCGCGCTTGGCCATTTCGATGGCCGCAAAAGTTTCAGAAAGCGAACCGATCTGATTGATCTTGATCAGAACCGAATTGGCGATCCCTTTCCGGATCCCTTCCTGGAGGATGCGTGTGTTGGTGACAAAAATGTCGTCGCCCACCAACTGCACTTTGCGGCCCAGCTGATCGGTCAACAGTTTCCAGCCGTCCCAATCGGCCTCGGACATGCCGTCTTCGATGGTGATCAAGGGATATTTGGAAACCCAGGATTCCAGATAATCTGCAAACTCCGCGGCGTTCAACACGCGCTTTTCGGCGCTGAGGTGATACCGTCCATCCTTGTAAAACTCCGAACTGGCACAGTCCAGCCCGATGGCAATCTGTTCGCCCGGGCGATACCCCGCCTTTTCGATGGCTTCCATGATCAAACCGAGCGCCGCTTCGTTGTTGGGCAAAGGGGGGGCAAATCCGCCTTCATCGCCCACCGTGGTCGAAAGCCCTTTGGCATCGATCAGGCTTTTGAGGGCATGAAAAATTTCGGCACCATAACGCAGCGCTTCACGAAAACTGGGGGCCCCCACAGGCAGGATCATGAACTCCTGCATATCGAGGCCATTGTTGGCATGGGCACCCCCATTGATGACATTCATCATGGGCACCGGCATCTGTATGGCAGCCGTCCCACCCAGATAACGATAGAGCGGCAGGCCGGCTTCTTCCGCAGCCGCTTTGGCCGTAGCCAGGGACACGGCCAGGATGGCGTTGGCCCCCAGGCGTGCCTTGTTGTCGGTGCCATCCAGCGCGATCATCGTGTGATCAATCAAGGCCTGTTCGGCCACATCCCACCCCACGATGGCTTCGTAGATTTCGGTGTTGACGTGGGAGACGGCTTTCAAGACCCCCTTGCCCAGATAGCGCCCCTTGTCTCCATCGCGCAACTCGATGGCCTCACGACTGCCTGTTGAAGCGCCGGAAGGCACCGCGGCGCGCCCCAGGGCACCATCCTCGGTGACAACTTCGGCCTCCACTGTCGGGTTACCGCGGGAATCCAGAATTTCTCTGGCAAAGACTTCAACAATTGCGCTCATGGGTTAACCTTGGTGGTGTTGATTGGAGTTACAAGTGATTTTCACTGAATCCGCGCTTTTTGACCAACGCATCAATCTCAAGCAGGGTTTCCAGCAGTTCCTTCATTTTGCCGAGCGGCCAGGCATTGGGGCCGTCCGAAAAGGCATGTTCGGGGTCAGGGTGGGTTTCCATGAACAGGCCCGCCACCCCTGCGGCAACTGCAGCGCGTGCCAGCACCGGAACGAATTCGCGCTGTCCACCGCTGGACCCCCCTAACCCGCCGGGCAGTTGCACCGAATGGGTGGCATCAAAAACCACGGGGCAGCCGGTATTGCGCATGATGGACAGGGAGCGCATGTCGGACACCAGGTTGTTGTAACCGAAGGACACCCCGCGTTCACACACCATGATGTTGTCGGCCTGGCTGGACGCGCGGGCCTTGTCCACGACGTTTTTCATGTCGCCAGGCGCCAGAAACTGACCTTTCTTGATATTGACAGGCTTGCCCGCTGAGGCAACCGCCTGAATGAAATCGGTCTGGCGGCACAAAAAGGCCGGCGTTTGCAATACATCCACCGCTGCCGCCACAGCGACAACATCTTCTCTTTCATGCACATCGGTCAACACTGGAACCCCCAGTGTCTTGCGGATGTCGGACAGGATCTCAAGACCCTGCTCCTGTCCCGGACCGCGAAATGAGGTGCCGGAACTCCGATTGGCCTTGTCATAGGAGGCCTTGAAAATGAAAGGGATTTCGAGTTCCCGACACAGTTCCTTGAGCTGACCCGCCACGTCAAATGCCAGTTCGCGGGATTCGATGACACAGGGCCCTGCGATCAGAAAGAGCGGGTGTTCAAGGCCCACTTCAAAATGCGCGATCTTCATGACACGCGCACAATGCCGGGAGTCAGTGCCCCGCGTTGACGCAAAGCGGCCTCGATGAAGGATTCAAACAGCGGGTGCCCGCCGCGCGGTGTGGAGGTGAATTCGGGGTGAAACTGGCAGGCGACAAACCAGGGATGCCCAGGCAACTCGATCATCTCGCACAGGTCTTCCTGGGACGAGAGCCCGGAAGTGCGCAGCCCGGCCGCGCGCAATTGGGGCAGGTAGTCATTGTTGACTTCATAACGGTGGCGGTGCCGTTCCACAATGCGATCCTTGCCGTAGATCCGATGGACCAGGGAATCAGGCTCCAGCAGGCATTCCTGCCCGCCCAGACGCATGGTTCCGCCCAGATCCGACGCGCTACTGCGATGCTCCAGCCGGCCGTCGGCAGCCCTGAATTCAGTGATCAGCGCAATCACCGGGTGGGGCGTGGCAGCCTCGAACTCCGTACTATGTGCATCGGGCATTTGCGCACAATGACGGGCAAATTCCACCACGGCAAGCTGCATCCCCAGGCAAATCCCCAGGTAAGGAATCCCTGTCTCGCGAGCATACTGGATGGCCCTGATTTTTCCTTCAACGCCCCGTTTGCCAAAACCTCCAGGGACCAGAATGGCGTCCATCCCCTCCAGGCATTGCGTGCCTTCGCTCTCGATCCGTTCAGAATCCACATAGTGGATATGGATGCGCGAGCGCTTATGAATGCCTGCGTGGATCAGCGCTTCGGACAATGACTTGTAAGACTCGGTCAACCCGACATATTTGCCTACCAGGGCAATGTCCACTTCATGGAGCGGATGTTCAATCGCATGGACCAGGGCATCCCATGCCGAGAGGTCGGCAGACCGTGCGAGCAGGCCCAGCTTGTGACAGACGATTTCATCCAGCATCTGGCGCTGCATGCCGCTCGGGATTTTGTAAATGCTGTCCACATCGGGAGCCGAAATCACGGCTTCGACGGGCACATTGGTGAACAATGCAATCTTGCGTCGTTCGTCTTCGGGCAATGAACGATCTGCGCGACAGATCAACACGTCAGGCTGAATCCCGATTTCGCGCAATTCCTTCACAGAATGCTGGGTGGGTTTGGTTTTGATTTCACCAGCCGACGGCAGATAGGGCAAGAGCGTCAAGTGGATGAAACAGGTATGGTCGCGCGGCAATTCGATGGCCATCTGGCGAATGGCTTCCAGAAACGGCAGCGACTCGATGTCCCCTACCGTACCGCCGATCTCGACGATGGCCACCTGGGCATCGCCCGCCCCTTGCCGGATGCAATGCTTGATTTCATCGGTGATGTGCGGAATCACTTGAACCGTCCCGCCCAGATAATCGCCCCGTCGTTCCTTCTTGATGACGCTTTCGT